>CAYTGY010000131.1:0-8757 GCA_964437265.1 uncultured Spirochaetaceae bacterium
GCGGTTGGACTACAAACCGCACTTCGCCGAACTGCGGCTTCGGTCCGCATAGCCGCACCTGGCAATTGGCCTGTATATCCCGTGGAGCTGGAGTCTGGTGGGCTTTCCGGTATTCTTGCCAAGCCTGGTGGAGGCGGTGGGCAAGCACCTCTCAGACCACAGCCATAGCCTCAACGTCGTCTACTATGAGATGGGGAAGATCCAGAAGCACTACCAGGAGCTGAACTCGGTGCGCACGCACTTGATCCAGGGGATGCTGGTTGCCGGCGCCTCTGCAGCGGACCTGGAGTACCTGGACAGTGTGGCGTCAAACGTGCACCCTCCCGTGGTAGTTATCCACCGCGTCCTCGAGCACGGAAACTACGTGACGGCGGACAATCGCGGCGGCGCCGCGGAGGGAGTCGCGCATCTGCTCCGGCACGGACATGAACGGATTGCGGTTTTGAGCAAGCCGTGGATTGAGTCCGAACGCCAGGACTACGTGTATCAGGAGCGGCTTTTCGGCTACCAGGACGCACTCCAAGAGGCCGGAATCCCGTTTGATCCTAAGATCGTGTTTGCGGTGCCACCGGATGATCTTGACGCGATTGAGGCGGCGCTTCGGACTGCGCTTGACGGCGCGCATCCGCCAACCGCGATCTACTGCACCCGGATGGATATTGCCGCGCACACGCTCCGGAGCCTACGCCGCATTGGTGCGCGGGTGCCTAAAGATGTGGGCGTGCTCACCTTCTCCGAACACGGATCAGTAGGTCGCTACTTCGACCCGCCGCTAACCACCATCTCTATCCCAGCTGCGACGATGGGCCGCGAGGCGGTGGACTACCTGGTAGGTCGACTCACGCCGCGAACCCCAAGCCCTCCCGGAAGAATCACGACGTACGTACCGTGCTCGCTGGTTGTACGGGAAAGCTGCGGGT
This sequence comes from uncultured Spirochaetaceae bacterium, assembly GCA_964437265.1. GTDB lineage: Bacteria > Spirochaetota > Spirochaetia > DSM-27196 > SLST01 > CAYTGY01. The sequence continues at coordinate 921 of CAYTGY010000131.1, forward strand.
GTTCGCTCCGGGCCGCGTCGGCTACCTAGCGCCCGGCGCGAGCTAAACTCGGCGATGGCACAAGGCGCCGCAATGCCATTCGCCGTCGCGCGCAACGGTACGTCCATGCGGATCAGCTCCGGTCTCTCAAGCCGAGCAAGCTCAACGGCTTCCTCGCCGGACCCGGTCGATGCAACCACCTCATGCCCAAGCAGCCGGAGGCGCTGTGCAAGCTCCAGTCGGATCAGCGTCTCGTCCTCAACGATCATCACGCGCATTCTCGCCTCCAAAACGCTGGGTGGCGCAGGCAAATTCTATCTCCACAATGGTGCCGCCGTTGGTAGCCACGGTTAGCGAGCCGTCGATCTCTTCACAGAGGAGCCGCACTAGAGAGAGTCCGGACCGGCGTCGACCAGTCCCACGAACACGTGCGGATCTTCGTGGAGCGGAAACGCATACTTGAAGCAGTCGGTGACAAGCTCATTGATGATCAGTCCCAGGCTCTTTGCCAGGTCGATATGCGCAGAACGCGTGGCGACAGCGTAGCGAAGACTGACACTTGAAGTGCTCTGGTACCGCACCAGGCTGTGAAGGACCGCCAGATTGTTCTTCACGCGATGGTGGATCTCCCTGAGCAGCACGTCCTTCTCACGGACGGAGCTGCGCAGCAACTCTTGGGTATCCTCGAGGTAGACAAGGATCATCCCGATCCCGGTGATGATTGCCGCCAGGGCGGCAATCAGATACCCCCATGGAGCAAACCACGCGACCGGCCGCAAGAACGGATAGTCCATCTTGTGGACACCCCACACAATGAGCGTGACGGCCACAATCCGCGCTCCCAAACCGGCTCCGTGGCGTGCACGGAGCGTCACCACGCCAAGCCAAACGTAGAGCGTACCCACGTAGAAGAACGCCGGCAACACATAGACGGTGGTAACACCCCCCCAAGTATATGGGTCCACGGCCCGCGTGCAATGATTCCGCCGCGCGGCCGCCGGCAGAACACAGTGGGAAAACCTCGACCTTCAACGAGAACGCAGGTTGCGTGTTTGCGCCATTACGAATATTCTCACCATTAACTCCATTTTCTCGCACTAGCTCGCGCCGCGCCGGTCGGACTCAGGGTGAATATCATTAGTGGAGTCATGGATCGGCACCGTGGTAGACAGGGGGGCGGCCGTTGCGTACATGGATCAGTGATCTCGTCTCCTGTGCGCTATGCCTCTTCGTGAATCATGTCACCCAGATCCGGGAGGGTATCCATATCCCCAACACGGAGCGCCGCAATCAGGCTCGGAAGTGAGGTCGCCACAATCTGCGCATACTCGGGCGGCTCAGAGGCAAAGTCCCTGCAGCGAACGTACCGCCACTGACCTGGTCTGAGATATGCAAACGCGACCTGGGAACCATCACGAAGATCCGCAAATACCATCCAGCCGTGACGGCCGTACGGGTCGTCGATCTCGACCTCTTCATCGAACTCCTCATCGTACTCGGTCCTGATGCACGCCGGCTCGGTCTCTTCGATTGGACGAATGCGGCACACGCTCTGTCCGGCACCGTCCGGAATGGTCAGGCCGTTACTGCGCCGGTACAGATGCAGCAACTCACCCGGGCACCCTGAGGCCAGAAAGAACCTGGTGTCAAACCGCTCACTAGCGGCGCTGGTCATCTGCTCCGATTCGAGCTCATCAAGCAGGACATCGAGCGGACCCGGTGCGGATGCGGCCCATCCAATTGTCGGGCGCACGGCAGCTGATGCGGAGACCTGCTCCACCCCTACAAAGCCTCCGATCAACGATACGCGGCGCGACGAGCCGTCGGGATAGACGAAGGTCAGCGGCGCTGCGGAGATGCCGGTGGGAAACGCGTCCAGCGTGAGCCCGCCGGGGTCGGGAGCGTCCGCGGAGCCAGACGCCTCCGACGGTTCGGTCACCTCACCCAGGTCCACCAGCCCGGCACCATCACCAATGAACGTGCGTTGCGGGGCACGAAACTCGTTGCGGAGGGTCGGAGCGCCGGTGGCATCAACCAGGTACGGAAATAGGTTGATGATCCATCCGGTTACCTTGTCCCCCCCGTAGCCGGATTCGATCTTGTAGATTCGCCGCCAGAACTCACGGTCCACGTCGCCCTTGGCCGCACGCGCAAACTGAACGCAGACCGGCTGAAGCCGATCCCGCCACCACTCCATACCAAACCGATCGAGGTCGGCGACCAGCAGATCGATCCGGTCCCAGTCCTCGGTAGTACCTTCCAGCGTAATCTCGGGGATGCCGCAGATCGCGTAGACGACAAAGTCGAAGTAGTGCTGAAACGCATCCATCGCATTGATACGAAACGCGGTGCGCTCGGTCTCCCCCGTGGTGGAGAACTCCGGCGCCATGAACGCCATTACATCGTTCGCCAACCGCTTCTCCATCCAGCTGCTGATCTCCGCCACGATCTGACGCCACCGCTCCGCCGGAAGCGACTCGCACGCACCGGTGAGCGCCACGGTACTGATGCGCTCGGCGCCGGAGTGGTGCACCAGCGAGCTCCGAAGCTCCTCAGCATTGAGCCGGACGTGGTGCGCCACACCCTGCACTACCGCCAGCCAGATCATATCCGGCGAGAGCACCAGACGTTTGTGATGCGCGTAGGCAAGGTGGACCGCGTCCACCAGCGGGTTGTGGGCAACGCCGGCAAGAAGTTGCCCGGAATCGCAGGAGCTCGCAATCACGCGCGCACCGACCAGCGCCTCCACCGCCTCAGTCCCCGATGTCACGGGGAGTGGCGTATCACGCGGCTGGACATCGTGAACGGGAAAGGTAATTCCGGTAGGCATAGGCACCTCCGGAGTCATTGTACACCCGTACATCTCGTGTGGTCAGGCGTTACGCACCGACTACTCAGTGTGAAACGTCCCGTCCTCATCAAACCACCCCAGCGTCCCAGCGCCAACGGTGACCTCCGCCACACAACCGAACATCACGCTGCCGTTTGGATGAAACACGACCTTTGTGGACACCGACGGCACGGCCACAAATGGGACCAGCCGGTCGCCGACTCGAAATCGAATCCCGTGGTCCGGCAGACCGACCTCCTTGACGGTTCCGTCGGGATAGAGCGAGATCTCTTCATCGGCTCCAATGACATAGTCCGCGCCCTGAATGGAGAAGACCGCATCTTCGGCCAGCACGCCATAGGTGAGATGCCCATCTTCGGCAAAGACCACCCAGCCCTTGAAGAGGTAGCGCTTGTCCTGGACCGCCAACTCGGTGAGCTCGTACAGCGACCCCTGGAAAACATGACCGTTGCGGTAGAATCCAAGCGGAAGATAGACATCGTACTGATCGCCAAACATGACTGAACGGCCCTGCACGGGCAGCGCCGCCGGTTCTGAGATATCCGACGCGTACTTGAGCTCCCCGTCTTCATAGAACCAGACGATGTTCGGGGCAGGCACGGTCACTTCCACCCCGTGAGCCGACAGCACCGCATCCTCGGCAAGCCGTCCGCTATACAGAGTGTCAGTGCGAACGCCATCCTGAACGTAGTACGATGCTGCCGAGCCGCCATAACTGAGACGTTGCGCGAGAGGTCGAGTCAGGACGGATGTCAGCGACTCCCATTGACATTCAACGACTTGCACATCACACTGATACTAGGAGATTGACATGAGCCAAATAACAGCCCGCCTCCCGGATGAGACCATAGCAGCACTAGACAGAGCAGCCAACTCGCTCCGGCGCACCCGCGCGGAAATCGTGCGTCAGGCGATTGAGCTCTATCTTGAGGACTACGCCGACCTGTCTGCCGCAATCGATGCCCTCAGAGATCCCTCGGACGAGGTCCGCGATTGGGAGGAGGTTAGGTCTGCACTACTCAATTCGGATTAAGAGCAGCGCCCTCAAGGCAATCCAGAAGCTCGACACAGCCGTTCGACGACGCATCGTAGAGCGTATCGACCACCTCGCCGACCACCCAACCGGAGGAACACGTCTAAAGGGAGAGTTTGAGGGACTCTGGCGAGTCCGCGAAGGCGACTACCGGATCATATACGAGTTGCGCCAACGGGAACTGACCGTGCTGGTGCTACGGGTAGCACATCGGAGAGAGGTGTACTGATAGCAAAGCAGCCGGCATATCATCGTCGTCGCGAGCAAACTCAAGCACCACGGACGCCGGCACCGTCTAGTAGGGTGTGAACACCACCACCAAATCCCCCGACCCGCTGCTCGACCTCGCCCGCGAGCGCTTTGGCATCGACTATCTCTTCCCGTACCAGCGCCTGGTGATCAGCAACGCGCTCGAGGCCGCCGGCGCGGCGATGCCGGGGCTGTCTGCGGAAACCGACACCAACGACGCCCCACCCGAAGCAGATTTCGCCAGACGCCGCCAGATTGTGATCTTGCCCACCGGCGCGGGGAAGAGCCTCTGCTTCCAGCTCCCGGCGCCTCTTTTCGCCGGGATCACCATCATCGTCTATCCCCTACTCTCACTGATGTCTGACCAGGAGCGCCGGATGAGTGCCGCAGGGCTCTCCTGCGCCGTGCTCCGCGGCGGCCAACCGGCCGACGAACGGCGGCGCCTCTTCGCGAAGCTCAACGCCGGCGCGGTGCAGCTACTGATCGCCAACCCGGAGGTCCTCGCCGGTGAGCGCGTGCTCACTCAGCTCTCGGAGCTCGCCGTGTCGCACCTGGTGGTGGACGAGGCACACTGCGTCAGCGAATGGGGAGAGAGTTTCAGGCCGAGCTATCTGGAGCTCGGCGGAGTGATCGAGCGGCTGGACCCGCAGTTGGTCACCGCATTCACCGCCACCGCCTCCCCCCTGGTGCTGCAGGCGGTCAGGCACCATCTCTTTGGCAACGAGCCATGTCACTCGGTTGAGGCCGACCCGGACCGTCCCAATGTCGGCTACAGCGTGGTCCGCTGCCGCTCAAAACCGGCCGCGCTCCTCGCTCTTGCGGGCCATATGCAGCGCCCGGCGATCATCTTCTGCGCATCCCGGAAGCGGACGGAAGAGACCGCCCGCATGCTCCGCTCTGCACTGGGACCACAGGCGCGGTTCTACCACGCAGGGCTCGAGCGCGAGGAGAAGGAGGAGGTTGAGCGATGGTTCTTCGACTCCAATGACGGGATACTGGTCGCCACGTGTGCGTACGGTATGGGCGTCGACAAGTCGAACATCCGCACCGTCGTCCACCGTGATGTCCCCGGCTCAGTGGAGGCGTACCTACAAGAATCAGGCCGGGGCGGCCGTGACCGTGAGCGAGCGGAGGCGATCCTGCTTGTTGGCGAAGACGATGAAGCGCGGCTACGCCGCATGGAGCGGGAGACCGACGGCTCACCGCGGGCGGCGCGCGACTCGCTTCGCTTCGCACAGATGTTGGAGTACACCGCCGGGAGTGAGTGCCGACGCACCGCCCTCATGCGGATGCTCGGTCACGAGTCGGAGAGCTGCTTTGGGTGTGACACCTGTCGCGAGCGGGCGCTTGCGGACGGCGACGTCGCCGCCGGACGGCTCGCCTGCGGGAACCACCGGCCGGTTGCGGTGGCACGGGAGACCGGTCTGCGGATCACCCGTGCGGCGATCGGCATGGTGCGGGCAAACCCGAGGTGCTATCACCCACAGCAGCTTTCGCGCCTGCTCTGCGGCATGCTCACCGCCGCAGACCGACAGGCGCTGCGGTTTGGCCTCCGGTGGTTGGGCGCGCTCGCCGAGCTGCCGGTCCCCGCGGTAGAGGATGCCGTTGAGGCGATGGTCGCAGACGGAACGCTCCGCCGCTCCTCGCGGCTGTTCGGGAGGGCGCTGCGGGTTTGAGTCCCCATTGCAATCGTCGGTAGCACGAAGAGCGTCGCTTCAGTGCCCGCGGGCCGGTTTTCTCCAAACCGCGTGACGCTCGTGGTACACTCTGCCGTGATGACTTCGCGTGGCCCGTTCATCCGCTACATCGCGACGTATATCGTCGTGCTGCTGATCCCAATCGTGCTCATTGTTCTCGTCTTTCGGGTGAACCTGCTCACACAGCTCCGCGCAGAGGCGGAGATTCGGCTGGCACTTGAGGCGGACGCGACAATAGAGCGGTTGCACGATGAGCTTCGCCAGATTTCCAATATCAGCTATCAGGTTGGCCAAAGCGCCGACTTCATCTCCTTTCGGATTGCGAATCCGCTGACGGCAATCGAGGCGCAACAGACACTCTTTGTCGCGAACTTCACCAACGACCTTATCGAGGAGCTCGCGTATTTTCCGCGTGACGCCGCCATTGTGTACGCGTCAAACAGTCCCTATTCGCCGCAGACGTTCTTTACGTCGGTATTGTCCATTGATCCAAACTCGCAAGAACGGCTGGCAGATGCCGTCGACACCGGTCGTGGACGCCGCTTCCTTTCACTGAATGGGCGACACGGAACGCGGGCGGTGTTTCTTGTGGATTCGGTTCCCCATACCGACGGCTACCATAGAGGGGTACTTGTGTACCTCTTGAGTAGCAGTCAGTTAGTCTCGGAGGTACACAGCTTGTGGACGTGGGACAACGCGTCCGTGAAACTATCCGCAGACGGTGAGCTCCTGTTGAGCTCAGGAGCCCTAGACAAAACCTCTGAGCGAGTTCTTACCGAACGCAGATCGATTCCGGAGTACGGGGTGCTGTTGGAATTCTCTGTGAGCGAGCGCATTCTTCTCCGCGGCTACAACCGCGCAATACTGGTACTGGCCGGTGCGGTAGGTATCGCGGTTCTGATGAGCATTCCGCTGATCTACCTCTTCTCGGCTCGTCACTACCGGCCTGTCGCCGAGATAGAACAGTTTCTCCATCGAACCTTCCGCGTACACCCGGATGAGCGTCAACTTGGGAAGATCGTAGAGGAGCAGGTTCAGGCGCTTCTGGACGAACGCAATACACTCTCCGGTCAGCTGAACGCTTCATCGCAACTTGTTGTGCGCGAGCTCCTTGTCAAACTGTTCCGCGGATCCATTCAACCTGTCGACCGTTTTGTGAGCCTTTGCAATGAGTATGGTCTTTCGATCGAAGAACGGGCGCTCACGGTAGTCATCGTCGCGTTCTCCTGCGAACGATCGGAAGAGGATGCTCGAGAGATAGAACGACTGGTCAGCACAGGGACGGACGGCGACTGTCAAGGGTATCTCGAGCTTGGATCAAATCAGTTCTCAATGCTGCTCAGTCGGCCCGCCCAGGTTAGGGACGAAAGCGTCGTTGCAAGGCTTAATCGGCTTCTGCACAATTCGCTTCTGACCCGGGAGAACCGAATTGCCGTCGGTGTCGGCTCCACGGTGACCGATGCATCGCTCGTGAGCCAGTCGTATGTTGAAGCGCGCAGTGCCCTTGAGCATCGTTACATCCACGGCATGAACAAGCTCTTCTCATTTGAAGAGATCTACCGAGTGGAACGCTCGAAATACGAGTATCCGGTTGCCAAGCTCGCGCGACTCCAGGTCCTGGTCCGGACGATCCAACCCCAGCTCATTCCACAACTATTGGCGGAAATCTTCGCCAGTGTTCGCGAGCAGAGTCCACCGCTCTCTGTTGCCCGGATGGTCTCCTTTGATTGTGCAAACACCATGATTCGCGCGGCCGCAACCGCCTTGCCGGGCAGACAAAAGGAACTCTGGGAGCTTATTGACGCGTTGAGTCTCGCGCGGATCCAGACCCTCGAAGAGATTGAAGAGCACATGAGAGCAATGAGTCAACGTCTCTGTGAGCTACTCTCCTCTGTTGCAAGCGCAGAACAAAAAGAGTCGATTGGAGACCTCATCCGGTTCATTGAAGCGCATGCGTATGAGCGGGATTTCTCTGCCCACACGGTAGCCGACTACAGCGGGAAGAGCTTGAGCAGCTTTAGCCATCAC
>CAYTGY010000132.1:0-8718 GCA_964437265.1 uncultured Spirochaetaceae bacterium
CCCTTGACGCCGCCGCCGATGTCGTAGACCAGCTCGCCAAGCGTGGTTCCAATGGCAACCTCTACCAGTCCCGTGTTCTCTACGGCACCCGCGAGTGCGAAGACCTTGGTCCCCCGGCTATCCGGCGTGCCAAACCCCGCAAACCAGGTTGCCCCGTGAGTGAAGATTGCCGCCACGTTGGCGTACGTCTCAACGTTGTTCAATACGGTGGGCTTGTCCCACAGACCACGTTGAGCGGGGAACGGCGGCCGCGGCCGCGGCTCTCCGCGTTTGCCTTCAATTGAGTGAATGAGCGCCGTCTCTTCACCACAGACGAACGCGCCAGAGCCCATACGAATCTCCATGTCAAAGGAGAAGTGAGAGCCCATGATCTTCTCACCCAGCAGTCCCAGCTCTCGCGCCTGCTGAATGGCGAGCCCCAGGCGTTCTACCGCCAGGGGGTACTCCGCACGGACGTAGACGTACCCCTGAGCCGCGCCCACGGCGCGCGCCGCGATGGTCATCCCCTCAATAAGGCTGTGTGGATCGCCCTCAAGGACACTGCGGTCCATGAATGCGCCAGGGTCACCCTCATCTGCATTACACAGGACGTACTTTACATCTCCGGGGGCCTGCCGTGTGAAATTCCACTTCATCCAGGTGGGGAATCCGGCACCGCCGCGCCCGCGAAGCCCGGAGACCTTCATCTCCTGGATGATCTGATCACCGTCCATCTCAAACAACACCGTTGCCAGAGCCTGGTAGGCGCCAAGCCTGATGGAGTCCTGGATGTCCGCAGGGTCTACGGTCCCACAGTTCCGCAGCACGACTCGCTGTTGCCGGGATTGCAGCCCCTCCAATCCGGTGGCTTCCCGGCTCTGCGCCTCATCCCGGGCCTGGGCAGCATCAATCCCGTTCCCGCCGAAATGCCGCGCCAGAATTATGGTGGTGTCTTCAGGCGTGACATGGTCATAGGTCACACCCTCCGGCTCCACACGGACAACCGGGCCGCGGGAACACGGCCCCATACAGCCGGTTCTTATTGTAGCCACGTCCGCGCCGTGCCCGCCGAGCTGCCGTTCCAGCGCCTCCTTTACGTCCAGCGCACCCGACGCGATACAGCTTGCCCCACAGCAGACCGACACCCGCAGGTGCTTGCTTGACTGCTCGTAACTCGCGATCGCGTCACGCTGTCGCTTCGCAAGGTCCTCCGGTGAGGAGATTCTTCTGCCACTCATGCTTCCAACCCCTCCTGGTGCGCGTACTCCGATAGCAGTTCGCGAACCTTCGACGGCTTGACGCGCTGGTGTACATCGTCATCTACCATCACAACGGGAGCGAGGCCGCATGCCCCAAAGCAGCGCCCCACTTCCAACGAGAACAGGCGGTCTTCCGTGGTCTCTCCCACCCCAATGCTGAGCAGGTCCGTGAAGGCTTGCAGCACCTCCTTCCCGCCCCGGACGTAGCAGGCGGTTCCCAAACAGACTCGGACAACATGCTTCCCGCGCGGAACGGTGGAGAAGTACGAGTAAAACGTGACAACGCCGGCAACTTCGCTATATGGAATGCGGAGGGTACGGCTGACATGTTTGAGAGCATCCTCCGGCAGATAGCCGAAGAGTTGTTGCGCCTTCTGAAGGATGGGAATGAGACTCCCGGGCTCGGTTCGCGCATCATCTATAAACGCGTTGAGCGACTCCCACGCGACGCGCTCGGACGCGTCCGTCTCCGGCCGGGCTTCAACTACCTGAGTGTTCATGATTCCCTCCTCACTGTGTAGTTACGATAGCGGCTCTATTGGCCTAGTAAATCGCTTTGAAGTGTATCTGCTCTCCTTCTATGTGTCAAACGGTCCTTTAACTGTACCTCGGTGTTACTTTGAAGACACGATGGTCTGTTAATGTTCCACATATCACATTACTGCTCCGTAACGGTCTGATAGCACGGCGTGAGCGAAATGTCCCCCAATTGTTACAATTTCAAGCAAATTTGTCGTAGTTGTCTTAGACTGGAAGATGGAGGTATTCGACAATGTTTCGACTGAGAGATGTGAGGTTACGACCGAAATTGATCATGCTCTTCCTCATTGTGGGCGTGATACCCCTTGCAGTTGTGGGAATATGGTCGGCAAACCGTTCCACCGCAGCGCTGATGGACAAGTCGTATGACCAACTCATCAACGTGCGCGACATCAAACGCGCCCAGCTCCAGGGCTTCTTCGAAGAACGCCATAGCGACCTCGAGGTGGTCGTGGAGACGGTCGCGAACCTCGAAGAGAATGCGTTTGACCGACTGCGCGTGTCCCACGAGCTGAAACGTGCGGAGACACAACGGTATTTTGATGAACGCCTTGGTGATGTCCGCGCCCTCGCCGGCAATATGGCGGTAGCCAATGCGGCACAACTCGCATCCTACGGCGCGATCGCCGCCCAGCATGGCCAATGGTTCACCGACTACACGTCCGTCTATGGGTATTACGATCTGTTTATCATCACGAACGGCGGCTCGGTGGTCTACACGGTGGCTGGAGAGTCAGACTTGGGCGCCAATCTTGTAACCGGCCCGCTGGCCGAAAGTCCGCTTGGAAGGGCGTTTTCCCGCGCCCAAGACGCCGCGGTGATTCAGGATTTTGAGCCGTATACGCCTTCCGGCGGTGAGCCGGCGTCATTCGTCGCCGCGCCAATAACGGCCGGCGGACGCCGAATCGGTGTGGTCGCACTCCAGATCCCGACCGAGCCCATCAACGAGATACTCCAGAACCGTGAAGGCATGGGCGTCAGCGGAGAGACCTACCTCGCCGGCTGGAACGACGGCCGCATGGAGTTCCGGAGTGACATGCTGACCATGGGCGACGGCGCGTACGTCGTCGGCTACGACTTGACGGCGTCCGCCCCCGCGTACTGGCGCGAGGCCTTTGCCGGCAACAGCGGAGAAGACGTGTTCGCCGATTCCAGCGGTAAACTGGTCATGACCGTCTTTGACCCGGTCCAGATAGCGGGTCTCAACTGGATCATTGTGACCAAGATGGATCTGGAAGAGGCGATTGTGCCGCGACTCGAGGGCGAGAGCGATGATTTCTTCCACCACTACATAGCCAGGTACGGCTACTACGACCTGTTCCTGATCAATCCGAACGGCCACGTCTTCTACACCGTAACGCGCGAGGCGGACTACAACACCAACATGGTCAACGGGCAATACAAGGACAGCGGGCTTGGGGTACTGACCCGCGAGGTCCTACAGAGCCAAGCATTCGGACTGGCGGACTTCGCGCCATACGCCCCCTCCAACGGAGCCCCGGCCGCGTTCATAGCGCTTCCGCACGTGGAAAACGGCGACGCTGAGATTGTTGTGGCGCTGCAGGTCTCCCTCGAATCAATAAACGCGATCATGCAGGAACGGTCGGGCATGGGAGAGACCGGAGAGACCTACCTGGTGGGCGAAGATCTTCTCATGCGTAGCGACTCGTACTTGGATCCGGTCAATCACTCGGTTGCGGCGTCGTTCGCCAATCCCGGACGCGGCTCCGTGGACACCGAGGCGGCGCGCGAGGCACTGGCCGGGGCCACCGATTCCCGTCTCATTACTGACTACAACGGAAACCGCGTGCTTTCCGCATTCACTCGGGTGGATCTCCCCGGCACCACTGCTCATTGGGCTCTGCTTGCAGAAGTCGACGAGGCGGAAATTCGGGCGCCAATCACCACGCTCATCATATCAATTGTTGTGGCCGGGGCGCTTATCGCCGCGCTCGTCGCGGTCATGGCAGTCCTGGTGGCCGGAAGTATCGCGCGGCCGTTGACCGCGGGGGTGGGCTTCGCGGAGAACGTGGCCGCCGGAGACCTCACCGCGAGCATCAACGTCCAGCAGCGCGACGAGGTGGGAATGTTGGCCGGAGCGCTCACGGAGATGGTCGGGGAGCTCCAGCGCATTGTGGCGCAGGTCAAGTCGGCGAGCGACAATGTCGCCGCAGGGAGCGAAGAGCTATCCTCAAGCGCTCAGGAGATGTCGCAAGGCGCAACCGAGCAGGCCGCCAGCGCTGAGGAAGTCTCGTCCTCCATGGAACAGATGAGCTCGAATATCAAGCAGAACGCGGAGAATGCGCAACAGACCGAACAGATCGCGCTACGCGTTGCCCAAGACGCAGACGAGAGCGGGAAAGCGGTGCGAGCCTCACTTGACGCAATGCGCACCATCGCCGAACGGATCGAGATCGTCCAGGAGATCGCGTCGCAGACCAACCTGCTTGCTCTGAATGCCGCAATCGAAGCGGCCCGGGCCGGAGAACAGGGGAAAGGCTTTGCCGTCGTGGCTGCGGAAGTACGACGCCTTGCGGAGCGAAGCCAGAAGGCGGCCGCTGAGATCAGCGAGCTTTCAGCGGACACGCTCAAGACCTCCGAAGACGCAGGCAATCGGTTGGAGGAATTGGTACCGGAGATCCGCAAGACCGCCGAGCTGATCCAGGAGATCAACGCATCCAGCCAGGAGCAGAACTCAGGAGCGGACCAGATCAATAAGGCGATCACCCAGCTGGATCAGGTCATCCAACAGAATGCATCCGCGAGTGAAGAGATGGCCTCTACGTCAGAGGAGTTGGCAAGCCAGGCGCAGCAACTGATTGCAGCGATGAGCTTCTTCAGTACTAACGGGAGCCGCAAGCTGCTGACTGCCGGCGACCCTCCCACAGCCGCCGCGACGCACGAGACCGCACAGCCGAAGCCGCGTCCACAACCGGCCGCACCGGCTGCACATCGCACCGAAGAGAACCATGAGAGCGGCCCTACAACGCGGATGACCGTGGTCCAGGATGCTCCGGGACCGAAGCTCGATCTGGACGATGACGACGGTGCGTTTGAGGAGTTCTGACTCCTCAGGCGAGCGTCTCATCCAGCTTGAGATACGCGGCTACCTTCTGAAGCCGGCTCTCCAGCAGCAATGCGAGAGCCGGCACGTAGCCGTTCTTTGACAGCCGCTCGCGCAGATGCTGCTTCGTGCGGGTGACAAGCTCGTCGATCGTCTCCTCCGCGGAAAGGTCCAAGTCCTGGCACCCTCGCAGACAATCCTCCAGGCCAAGCACCTCATTGCGAAGCACCGCCATGTTCTCATTACGGACATAGTCGGTGATCTCGTGACGTGCCAGCCGATCATCCAGTCCATCAATGAGGATCTGTAGTTCGTCTTTTAGACTCTCAAGCTCAAGCGACACAAGCTTCAGGTACTTGGTACACAATGTGTTCGCCATTATGATCCCCCTCGCTCCACGGTACACCCACTTCGCTGAGCACGCAATCAAGACTCACGTACCTGGACGAACGCTGTGCAGTGTGATCGCCGCCTGATTTGCAAATACTTGCAGGATCCGGAACTCTTCGTCGGCGATTGCGGCGTTGTCGCCACTTCGGTCTATGCCGATGACACCAATGGTCTTGCCCCGGAGTACCAAGGGAGCGAGTGCGAACGGGTTCATACCAATCCGCTTGGCAAGCTCACGATTGATGTATGGAGACGCCTCCGGGTCAGTCACATTGCACGGCTCTTGCCGAACCGCGCAGCGAGCAGTCAGACCGGCACCCTCGTCCATCGGAATCTCCACGTTCAAACCCTTCGCTCCGCTGGAGACCTCCTGGTCGGTGAGCGTGCGAACCACATTGTCGCTACTGTCGCGCAACTTCACCATGAAGAGCTGCAGCATCTCGCCCTGGACCAGATAGAGCAGTGCTCGGTCCAAGCGCAGGTGGCCAAGAAGCTCACCAAGGATGCTGTCCGCGACTTCACCGGCGGTTCGGAAGTTGTTGAGTGCGCGGCTGGTACGGTGCAGCAGCAGTAGCGTTTCGTGACTCTTGGTGAGCACTTCGTGCGCCTGCCTCAGCCGGTCGCGCCGCTTTGCAAGGAGCGTGGTGAGATATCCGGTCAACGCGGCAAACCCAAAGAAGCTCAGCACCGCGAATGACCACGAGAGAACAATGTAGCTCTCACTGCTCCGCAGCACTTTCATTGACAAGAAAAAGTCCTGATGCGGAACAATCCCGGCGCGCTCGAGAAGCGCGGTTACCGAGTAGAACGTCGCCGAGACCCCGGCCACGACGTATGCCGCCCACGCAGACATGAGCATGGCCGCTTCAAAGATCACAAAGAAGAAGAGAAAGCTGAACGGACTGGAAATCCCCCCTGTCTTGTACACAGTCAAGGTGACGTGGACTACATCGATCATCAACTGAAGAATGACCAGTGGGGTAAGCTTTGTCAGACGACGGTTGAGCAGCAGGTACACAATGTTGAGGACCAACATCGCGCCCATATTCACGGCATTGACAACGATCTGATCCCGATCAAACCCCCCTTTGCCGCTCAGCCCCGCAAGACTGGAAACCAGGAGGATTATGAACACCGAGGGAGTGACTATCCATCGGATTCGGATGATGAGCTGAATGCTCTTGCGCGTTTCTGCCGCGTCGTCCATCACCGATCCGCCGGCGATCAGTGGCAGGGCATCCTCATCATCTGAGAGGAGGCCCAACGGATCATACTCGGCCGCCGTGGTGTTTGTGTCTGCCATGCACCCCTCCAGATTCGAGTATCGGCAGATCCGCCGCAGGAATCACCTATCCGGCACGCGTTCTAGATCGCTGAGCCAGACTGCCGGGCTGGAGTCGCTCGGAGCTCGCCAGTCACCGCGAGGCGAGAGCGATCCTCCCGACCCGATCTTTGGGCCATTGGGGATACAGCTGCGCTTGAACTGCGTAGTACCGAAGAAGCGTTGGAGAAACACCCTTAACCAATGCTTGATGGTGGCCATGTCGTACTGGTGCCTGAGCTCTACGTCGAGCGCCTCAGGCCAGTCTCCACGGTTCTTGTCCGACCACGCGTTATGCGCCAGATAGGCCACGCGGCTTGGCAGGAATCCGTAACGAGTGATGTAGTAGATGTGGAAGTCCTGAAGCTCGTATGGCCCAATGAACGCCTCGCTGTGCTGTGCCGGACCGCTGTTCGACGCCCCGTCCGCAGGCACCAGTTCCGGGGAGATCTCCGTGTCCAGGATGTCCAAGAGCACGGCACTCGTCTCTTCGCCAAACCGATGTCCACCGGCGACCCACCGGATGAGGTGCTGGATCAAGGTCTTGGGAATCGACGCGTTGACCGCATAGTGCGACATGTGGTCTCCAACACCGTACGTGGTCCACCCCAGCGCCAACTCACTCAGATCCCCGGTTCCCACCACCAGGCCGCCGTACAGATTCGCCAGACGGAACAGATGGCTGGTGCGTTCACCGGCCTGCACGTTTTCAAACGTGACATCGTACTGACGCGTTCCGTCCGCGTACGGATGGCCGATATCCCGGAACATCTGCATGCAGGAGTCGCGTATATCGATCTGGCGCGCCTGGACGCCGAGAGCCTGCATCAACCCGTGAGCATTTCTGAGCGTTCGGTCGCTGGTGGCGAATCCGGGCATAGTGTAGGCCAGCACGGCCGTTCGGCCAAGCTCGAGCCGGTCCGCGACCGCCGAAGCCACAAGAAGCGCCTGGGTTGAGTCCAGCCCGCCGGATACGCCCACAACCATCTTCTCCAGTCCGGCCGCGCGCATCCTCGTCGCCAGCCCGTTGACCTGAATGTTGTACGCCTCAAAGCATCGCTCATCGCGCCGCCGGGCGTCGGCGGGTACGTACGGGAATCGAGCGATCGTGCGCGTCAGCCGCACCTCACCGGGAGGAGGCGCATACGGGACGGAAACCGTGCGTATGGACTCAATGGCCCACCGATGTTCGGCCACCGAGTCACCGTAGCTGGTCATCCGAAGTCGATCCTGCTCGAGTCCCGCCAGATCCACCTCTGCGATCACCAGGTGGGCGCTGGGCGAGAAACGAGACGAGTCGGCGAGTAACCGACCGTTCTCATAGATCAACGCTTCACCGTCCCACGCCAGATCCGTCGTCGACTCGCCGGCCCCGGCAGCCGTGTAGATGTATGCGGCAATGCAGCGGGCCGACTGCGACTCCGCAAGCAGTCTGCGGTAGTCTGACTTCCCAATCGTGATATTGCTCGCGGAAAGATTCGCCAGCAACGTGGCGCCGCCGAGCGCCAGAAAGGTGCTGGGAGGAACCGGCGCCCACACGTCCTCGCATACCTCAATCCCAATCCGGGCGCCCGGGAGCCCCGCAAGATCAAAGATCAACTGACCGGCCGGAACGGACCTCCCCAGCAATGCAATCTCTTCACACGGCATGTCGCGTCCGGAGGTGAAGTGCCGCTTCTCGTAGAACTCACGGTAGTTGGGAACATAGCGCTTGGGCACCACGCCATAGATCTCACCCTCATACATCAGCACGGCCACGTTGTACAGACGCTGATTGATACGCAGCGGCATGCCCACAACGAGCACCGACGAGAGTGACGCACTGCGCTCGAGGAGTACTCGCAGTCCGTCCTCCGCGGCGCATAGCAGCGCTTCCTGCTGGAACAGGTCGTCATTGCTGTAGGCGGTGATCCCCAACTCCGGAAACACGACCAGGGCGATCTCCTCCCGATGCGCCTGCTCCGCGAGGGTGATCATCTGCGCAACATTCGCCGGTACATCCGCAACGTGAACCCGTGGTACTGCCGCGGCCACGCGGATGAATTGCTGACGGTACAGAGAGTGGAACGGTAGACTGTCGAGCGTTGCCGTGCTCATGAGGACCTCACTGGGCTACGTAGGAAAGAACCCAACCTGCACCTTGACCACAAGATGTCTCCCGCTCG
>CAYTGY010000133.1:0-8709 GCA_964437265.1 uncultured Spirochaetaceae bacterium
GCACGAAGCACCCATGCGAGATCATACTCTCTCCATCCCATTCCCGCGAACTCCCAGTCCAATAGGCCGGTAACAACACCGTTCTCCACTAGAACGTTCGCGGGATTCAGATCGCCATGAACAAAGCAATGGTTCCGCGGATCAGGGGGATTGGTCTGCAACCACAGCACAACCTCCCGAAACGACAGATCGTCGAGCTGATCCTCGCCCGCAAACCAGTAGAGCGCGGCTCGCTTCTGCGGCCGCCATGTCAACGGCAGGGCGTGGATCCTGGCAAGCGCCTCGCCATAGGCGAACAGCGCTCGCCCCACGCGGAATCGATTGTATGCCGGATGGGTCGGGTTTGCGACGTTCTGGAGCAGATCACCAGGGAGCGCCTCGAGCGCCATGAACTCCCGCGTCGCGGTTCCGTACCAAAGCACCTTCGGAACCGGAAGGCCGTGCGGCCCAATCGCCTGAAGCACCTCACGCTCGTTCTCCATGCTCCGAGACGCCGTCTTTGCCACCTTGAGGAAGAATACGAACTCACGCCCGGTGGACTCGCGTCCAACGCATCGATAGAGCGAGTTGGTCTCTGCTATGTGGTTTTTCTCGCCCCGGATCAGCTTGATGCCTTCCGGGATGGTTCCATTCGGTACGCGCATACGACTCGATTCGAAGCTACAAGGTGCGGTCTGGGAGTTGGTGAATTCGGCGGTAGGCCATTGAGGCCAATATTGAGACGTAGTGACTCAGCTGTCAAGGACACACGGAAACTCCTTCCGCCCGGGCAGAGCACGCGAGCAGAGTGCGTTTCCACAATTCCGGCAGCAGTCTACTTGTGGTACACTCGCGCCCGTGAAGACACGCGACTACCAACCGGCAACGGCACTGTGGGCCCAGTACTCCCCGGAGAGTGCTCCACACCGGTTTCAGGCGACGACCGTTGATGAGGCAAGGCGATGGCAGACGGCCACGCGAGATGCCCTTCGCAAATGCATCGGATTTCAAGACACGCCGCCGGTCGCCCCAGACGGTGAGCATCTGGAGACGGTGGACCGGGGAGACTATGTGCGAAGAAAAGTCACGATTGCTACCGCCGCGCACACTCGTATGCCGGTGTACCTCCTCGTGCCCAAAGAGGGCTCTCCTCCATATCCCACCGTTCTCGCGTTCCATGGACACGGATATGGGGTCAAGGATATCGTGGGGCTCTGGGAGAACGGAGACGAGCGCAGTGTCCCGGACGGGTACCATCAGGACTTCGCGGTAACGTTGTGCGGAGCAGGGTTTGCCGTAGCGGCTCCCGAGATCTCGTGTTTTGGAGAGCGTCAAACCGACTACGCGTATCTGGACCCGGACTCCGGACAGCCGGTCCCGAGTACCTGCGAGCAGACCGCGGCGCTGGCCATGCATCTTGGGGGCACCGTCGTTGGGCTACGTGTACGCGACGGAGTCCGGCTGGTAGACTATCTCTCCGACCTCCCGGAGTTCGACCTGAGCCGGCTTGGCGCGATGGGCATCTCAGGAGGCGGGATGCACACGCTGTACTCGGCAAGCGTGGATACCCGGATTCGTGCGGCGGTGGTGAGCGGGTACTTCTCCACGTTTCGTGACAGTGTATTGGCCATGCATCACTGCCCGTGCAACATCGTTCCCGGGCTCGCGGAGTTCGGCGAGATGTGGGACCTGGCGGGACTGGTTGCACCACGGCACTTGTTTGTGGAGTCCGGTGACCATGACCCAATCTTCCCTGTCGCAGCCGCCCGGCGGGGCATTGCCGAGGCACAGCGGGTATACACTACGTTTGAAGCGGCCGGTGCGTTTGGTCATCAGATATTCGAGGGACGCCACCGGATCCACGGCGAGGCGGCATACACGTTCCTCAAGGAGGCGCTGGACGCGTGAACGTTCGGCCGACGGAACTCAGCCAACCTGAGAGGAGTGAGCGATGAGCGAAGGGAACCGAATCGGCATCATCGGACTGGGATTGATGGGGCGGGAGCTGGTAAGCGCCGTGCTGCGTTGGGCCCACCTTGTGGAGGATATCCCGCGACCCGAAATCACCGGCATCTGTTCGCCGAACGATAGCTCGCACGAGTGGTTCCGCTCGGCGTTGCCGTCTCTGGCGGTAGACACGACTGACTACGAGCGGTTGCTTGCGTCTCCGGATGTCGACATCGTCTACGTCGCGGTGCCGCACAATCTGCACGCGGAGATCTACACCGCGGCAATCGAGTCAGGCAAGGATCTCTTTGGAGAAAAGCCGTTCGGAATCGACCAGGAAGCAAACCAACACATTGTCTCCGTGGCCGCGGGCTACCCGAATCGATTTGTCCGCTGCGCCTCTCAGTTCGCGTTTTACCCGCCGGTGCAGCGGATGATTTCGGAGATTCAGTCGGGTCAAACGGGACGAATCCTCGAGGTTCGAGCCGGTTTTCATCACTCGAGCGATCTGGACCTGACCAAGCCGTTGAACTGGAAGCGACGCATCGCCACAAACGGCGAATACGGGTGCATGGGAGACTTGGGGTTTCACGTGATGTACGTTCCATTCAGACTGGGGTGGAACGCGCGCTCGGTGAGTGCCGTACTATCCGATATCGCCACCGAACGTCCGGGAGCAGACGGTACGCCTGAGCCGTGCGAAACCTGGGACAACGCGACACTGCTGTGCGAGGCGGTGAACGCCGGCCCGTTTGGGGATATCGGAGAACCGTTTCCAATGACGTTCGAGATGAAGCGAATGATGCCCGGCGCCACGAACACGTGGTTTCTGGAGGTATACGGGATGCATCGCTCGTACCGCTACAGCACCACCGAGCCGCGCACGCTGTACTTCTGTGACAACAGCGGACGCAGCCAGGCGTGGGCGCGCCTCGACATGGGGTATGAGACGCCGTTTAAGACAATCAGCGGACATATCTTTGAGTTTGGGTTTCCGGACGCAATTCAGCAGATGCTGGCAGCATTCGTGCTGGAGCGGGCGGGGACGCTGGACGGTCGATTCGGAACCGGCAGACCGGAGGAGACGTTGCGCTCGCACGCAGTGATGACCGCCGCGCTCCGCTCACAGAATGAGACCGTGACGGTGCCGTTGGCGCCCTGACCGGCGGACCCACCATTCAAGACTGAGGAGAGAGACGATGGGCGTTGTATTCTTTCTGATCTTCATTGGGTTTTTCGCCTTGATCATCAAAATGGGGCTTGACCGCGCCAAGAAAATTCGCGCAACGTGGAAGGGCTTTGCTGAGGCGCACGGACACCAGTTCTCGGGTGAGGCTCTGCATGAGAACCCTCAGATCACCGGGCAACTCGGTGGGGTTCGCTTCACCATTGCAGCCGAGGTTCATGGTTCGGGAAAGAACCGACATACCTATACCCGATACCGGGCTCACTTCTCCGCCCGGCTTCCGGATCAGTTTTCAGTGTTTCCGGAGAACTTCGGCAGCAGCGTGGCAAAGCTCTTTGGCGGTCAGGATATCGAGATTGGCGATGACGTTGTTGATGGCGCGCTCCGTATCCGCGGTAGCAATGAGTCCGACGTACGCGAGTTCTTTGCCGACCCGGCGATTCGTGACGCGGTCCTCACGTTTGTTGGCGAGGGCGGGCGAATCGAAGAGGGAGACGCCACCTTTCTCACCCAAGGCACTGAGCAGAGCCAGGAGGTTCTGCAGGGACGTATCGAGCGCGCCGTGGAGTTGGTTCGGACCATTGAACGCCAGGAAGACCCGTTCGCGGCGGTAGCCGGACCCCGCGAAGCGCCGGGATCGGTGACGTTCACGCCCCCGGAACCGACAGCGGCCGACCAACCGACGAATCCTGACGACACATCGCGGCCGGCCGACACATCGCAACCCGTCGACACATCGCAACCCGTCGACACATCGCAACCCGTCGATACATCGCAGACTGCTGACGATTCGGCGCCGGTTGATACGCCGGAGCCGGTGACTCCGGAGCCCGCCGGATCGCAAGGGCCCGAGCCCGACGCGAGTGAAGAGCCCGTGGCCGCAGGGACATCGATGAGCGGCGCGTGCACCGTTGAGCGCGTTGTCTGGACCACGAGCCCGAACGTGAGCGGACGCGTAGCGGGTGGCCAGTCAGTGGTGGGAACCCTCGAGGACGGGAGACGAGTGGAGGTTGCGTTTCCGCGCGAACGCGACGCTGAGATCAAACGCCTACGACGCGGTGACACGATACAGATAGCGGGAACCGTTGTGGAGTATGACTCATACGATCGGCGCGCGGTGGTTGAGGTCGAGTAGGTTCGGGTATAATCCGCGGTTGCCGGCGCGTCTCTATCGCTCCTGGTTCAATGCAGTGTTGACGATGTGGAGTACGTGTAGCGAGGCTCACCCGCCGCGAGGATATCCCCAGGCGGCCATCTCAGGAGCCAGCAACTCCTCAAGCGCGGCGCGAGACAAGCCCAAGGGGCGGTCATCAGCCGGCGCTTCCACTTCGCTTTTCTCCCGCGCCGCGGCGGCGTCCAATCCGGCAAGCGAGGCTCCCGGACAGCCAAGATTGAACCGGCCGTACAGCTCACGTATGGTCCGTTCAGGCCGGTCCACCAGATCCTCGAATCTGATCCAGGCCACCCGGTCAGGTCCAAGACCGTCGAGCGCCTGCCGCGGGTAGGTGTACCAGTGCTTGACCATACGCAGCACGGCGCCGGCGAACCGGGCGCCGTTGTCCAGTGATGAGAAGTACTTCCAGGCGAAGGTCAGCCAACGCCCGGTAGAGTTCGCCGTATCCACGGGGTTCCGGATCAGGTAGATGAACCGAGCATCCGGGAATGTCCGGAGGAGGCTCCGTATCTTGCCGCTGAACGCCGGATTCTTTGCCAGGTAGACCGGCGATGCACCTGAACGGGCGTGCGCGGCCACGTGGCGTGTCACGCAACCACGGTAGAAACCCATGACCGCGTCCTGCCGCCAGCGTGGAACCGCCTGGTCAAAGTAGGGAAAGGGATTAGTGTCCGGCTCCACCGGCATGAAGAACCAGTTGAACAGACTGCTCCACAGGTACAGCAGCAGTGCCTCATCCTCTTCTGCCTCGCCCAAGCGAATCCGATGGAGCTTGACACGGCTCAGTATCTGCTCGCTGGTCCGGGAAATCCACCGGCGGAGCGGAGCTCCAAACCATCGGTCCACCATCCACAGCCCGGTGTAGAACTTGCGTTGGCTGATCGACGGCGCAAAGTAGATCTCCCAGGTCTTCATGGCCGCGAAGGTTTGCTGATCCTCCGCGAGGAGGCGAAACAGAAACGAGCTGCCGGTCCTGAAGTTGCCGATGATAAACACCGGCCGCGACACTCGCGTCCGCAACGCGCGACGAAACAGCAGTCGATCAAGCAGATACCCCAATCGACCGGAGCCTCCCATCCACGCCATGCACAGGTAGAACATCACAAGCACGCGCGCGCGGTGCCCGTCGATTCGCAGCTGTTGCTCGGAGGGAAAGAAGAGCCCTCGGAACGAGTCGCGAAGAAATCGTCGCCGGTCAACGTACATGGCGGAGGCCTAGTATCCCAACACGGCCGAAAGCCATTTTTCCGCTTCCTCGACCGTACCGCCAAGCCGCCGCGCGTAGTCTGCGACCTGGTCCTTGCCAACCTTGCCGACACCGAAGTACGTGCTCTCCGGGTGGCTATAGTAGAACCCGCTGACGCTCGCTCCGGGGGTCATCATGCGGCTCTCCGTGAGCGAGATACCGCACCGGTCCTCCGGGTCAAGCAGCCTCCAGATCACCTCTTTGTCCCGATGGTCGGGGCACGGCGGATAGCCCGGTGCGGGCCGTATTCCGCGGTACCCAACGCGCAGCAGACCGTCAAGGCCCAAATCCTCGTCCGGTGCATACGCCCACAACTCCTTGCGCACCAGTAGATGCAGGTACTCGGCAAACGCCTCCGCCAGACGATCCGCAAGCACCTTGACCATGATACTCGAATAGTCGTCGTTGGCGGCCTCGAACTCCGCAACCAAGTGACTGACGCCGTGTCCGGCGGTGACGGCGAATGCCCCAATGTAGTCGGTGACCTCAGCGCTCTGGGGAGCCACATAGTCGCACAGCGAGTAGTAGTGCGGTACCTCGCGCTTGGCCTGCTGCTGTCGCAGCGTCGGAAGCTCCGCCAGCAGATC
This sequence comes from uncultured Spirochaetaceae bacterium, assembly GCA_964437265.1. GTDB lineage: Bacteria > Spirochaetota > Spirochaetia > DSM-27196 > SLST01 > CAYTGY01. The sequence continues at coordinate 6,120 of CAYTGY010000133.1, forward strand.
GCGCTTTGTGGCATCGCTGAAGATCTGGATCCGGTCATCCGCAGTGGTATGCGCGGGGAAGAACCCACAGACGCCACAGGCGCTGACCGCCTGCTCAGCGATCAGCCGCTCCAGCATGGTTTGCGCGTCCTTGTAGAGCGTGCGCACCTCTTCTCCGATCCTTAGGTCATCCAGCATCTGCGGCCACTTGCCGTGCAGATCCCAGGCAACCATGAAGTATGCCCAGTCGATGTACTCGGCGATGGTGGCCAACGGCACGGCGTCCAGGAGATGGACGCCGGGCTTGGCCGGTGGCGGCGGAACGTAGTCTCCCCAGCCGGGATCAAAACGCTTGGACCGCACCTCTTCGATTGGCAGAAGCTCCCGCCCCTTCCACCGGCCGGAGCGTTTGTCACGGATGGCCTGGTGACCGGCATTGATCTCATTGAGGTATCCATCCCGTGTGGCGGGATTGAGCAACTTGCTGACCACCGCCGCCACGCGAGAGGCGTCCTTCACGTGAGCCACCGGTCCTGAGTACTCCGGTGCAATCTTTACCGCGGTGTGGATGGTGCTGGTGGTGGCTCCTCCAATCAGCAACGGGATGGTGAACCCCTGCTTCTCCATCTGCCGAGCGTTGTAGACCATCTCCTCGAGGCTGGGCGTGATGAGGCCGCTCAATCCAACCACATCCACGTTGCGTGACCGAGCTTCTCTCATGATATCTGATGCGGGCACCATGACGCCAAGGTCGATAACCTCGTAGTTGTTGCATTGCAGCACCACGCCAACGATGTTCTTGCCGATGTCGTGGACATCCCCCTTCACCGTAGCCAGGAGGACGGTGCCGTTGGCAGACCGCGCCCCTCCGGCGCCCTCCGCCTCCAGGAACGGCATCAGATAGGCGACGGCCTGCTTCATCACGCGGGCACTCTTCACTACTTGCGGAAGAAACATCTTCCCGCTGCCGAACAGGTCGCCTACGACATTCATCCCGTCCATCAACGGCCCTTCGATAACCTGCAGCGCACTGCCCAGCTCAACCCGGGCGGCCTCCGCGTCGTCCGCTACGAAGGACGTGATGCCCTTCACCAGCGCATGTCGCAACCGCTCGGCAACTGACGCTTCACGCCATGAGAGGTCCTCGACGCGCGCGGTCCCGCCGCCGGTCACGGTCTCCGCCTTTTCAACCAGCCGCTCAGTGGCATCCGGGCGGCGATCCAGCAGGACGTCTTCAACCAACTCCCGCAGCTCCGGCTCTATTTCATCATACACGGCAAGCTGGCCCGCGTTGACAATTCCCATGTCCATGCCCGCCTGCATCCCGTGATAGAGGAACGCAGAGTGCATTGCCTCACGCACCGCGTTGTTACCGCGGAAGGAGAAGCTCACATTGCTCACGCCGCCTGAAACCAGCGCGCCCGGAAGATTCGCCTTGATCCAGCGTGCGGTCTCAAAGTAGTCCAGTGCGTACCGTCGGTGTTCCTCAATGCCGGTCGCGACGGCAAAGACGTTCGGGTCAAAGATGATGTCGTGCTGAAGGAACCCGACCTGCTCAGTGAGGATCCGGTATGAGCGCTCACAGACGGCCGTGCGACGTTCAATGGTGTCCGCCTGCCCGTCCTCGTCAAAGGCCATGACAATCGCCGCGGCACCGTATTTGGCAACTTCACGCGCCTGACGGATGAACTCAGCTTCCCCCCCTTTGAGACTGATGGAGTTCACCACCGGTTTTCCCTGCACGCACTGCAGGCCGGCCTCAATCACCTCCCACTTGGAGCTATCTATCATGACCGGGACACGGGCAATGTCCGGTTCCGCGGCGACAAGATTGAGAAAGCGCCGCATGGCGGTCACGCCGTCCAGCATCCCCTCATCCATATTCACGTCGATGATCTGGGCGCCGCCCTCCACCTGTTCGCGCGCAACGTCCAACGCCTGGTCATAGGCCTCGCTCTTGATCAGACGCGCAAACTTCCGGCTACCGGCCACGTTGGTACGCTCGCCCACGTTCACGAATCCCCGCGTCTGGTCGAATACCACCGGCTCCAGGCCGCTGAGCGCGGTGTGGGCACGCGGTTCAGGGATGGTACGCGGCGGTTTGCCGGCTACGGCGGATGCGATAGCCGCAATGTGCTCCGGCGTGGTGCCGCAGCACCCGCCTATGATGTTGATCAGACCCTCGTCGGCGTAGCTCTCAATAATGCCGGCCATGAACTGCGGCGAATGGTCGTATTCCCCCAACTCATTCGGGAGCCCGGCGTTTGGGTGTGCGCTTACCGGATAGGGCGCGAGGCGGGACACGGCGGCCACGTGCTCACGCAGTTGATCTGCTCCGAGCGCACAATTGAGCCCCACGCTCCAGGGACGTGCGTGCTCAACGGCGTAGTAGAACGCCTCCGGCGTCTGGCCGGTAAGGGTCCGGCCGCTGGCATCTGTGATGGTGCCGGAGATCATGATGGGAACCACCGCCTCGCCGGCGACTTCGCCCGCCGCGCGTCTGTGTTCAAAGAGTGAGCGGACGGCGTAGATGGCGGCCTTGGCGTTGAGCGGATCGAAGATCGTTTCTATCATCAGCAGATCCACGCCGCCGTCCAACAGTCCCTCCGCC
>CAYTGY010000134.1:0-8656 GCA_964437265.1 uncultured Spirochaetaceae bacterium
GCCGTCCTCTTGAATCACAGCAACGACGATCTGGTGAAGCGCGAGCTCTACCGTGATATCCGCTTCAAGCGGGCGGTCTCAGTAGCGATCAATCGCGAGGAGATCAACGACGTTCTCTACCGGGGCCAGGGTGTGGAGGGTCAGACCACCGCGAAACCCACCGAGACCTGGTTCAAGCAGGAGTGGCTTGAGGCATATGCCCAGTTCGATCCCGAGATGGCGAACGGTTTGCTCGACCAGGTCGGCATGTCGGAGCGGGATTCGGAGGGCTTCCGACTCGGGCCGGACGGAAACAACTTTGAGATCATCTTGATGGTGACCAGCGGTATCAGAATAGAAGGCGCAGAGTTGATCAAGGAGTACCTCGAGGATGTCGGCTTGCGGTCGGAGATTCGGAACGTCGGCGGTGACCTGGCGCAAGAATCGATGGACGCCGGCACCTACGACGTCACGATCAGCGATATCGGATACCTTCAAGAGTACGAGGGGTTCGCCGTAGGGCAGGATGAAGGCTACTCCTGGATCGCTCGCGACTGGTACAACTGGTTTGCGGCCCGCGACCAGGTGGAAGCCGGAGAGGTGTCACTCGACGACTTCGAAGGCGGGCGACTCCCGGGAGAGGAACCGCCTGAGTGGGTGAAGGAGCATGAAGAAGCGTACCGGCGTGCGCGTGAGCTTCCCCCTGCCGGCGATGAGTACGCAGAGCTCATGACCATGATCTTTGACAACCAGGCCGAGCACCTGATGCTCATTGGGGCGGTGGGACAGGTTCCTGACCTGTTTATTGCCAAGACGTACGTCAAGAACGTGCCGCGGGGCTACAACACCCGCCACATCTGGTTTGGCGAGCTTGGCGAGTACGCGTACCAGTTCTGGATTGATCAGTAACCATTCAGACTGAAGATTGAACGGCGGCCTTCGGGCCGCCGTTTCTTTCTCCAACGCATCTACTACAATCAAGAGAAGGAGGACCATGGCGCGCCTTCACGAGTATCAAGGCAAACGTCTCTTGCGTGATCACGGCGTCCCGGTCCCGTCCGGAGTAACGGTATTGATTGGAGATGCCGCGGACGGTCCGGCGGCTGCCAAGCCGGAGGCGGCCGACCTCCCGATTCCTGCGGTTGTCAAGGCGCAGGCGTTCACCACCGGTCGACATGCACAGGGACTGATCACATTCGCGGACACAACGGCTGAGATTCGCGCGGCGATTGCCGAACTAGGCGGCCGGACGGTGGACGGTTTTCCCGTCACGGAGGTGCTCATTGAGGAGCGCCTGGAGATCGAGCATGAATACTTCTTCTCGTATCTTGTTGACGACGAGGCGGCAACCGCCCGGTTCCTCTTCGCCGGCGCCGGAGGGAGCGGCATAGAGGAGACCCTCGCGCGCGATCCGTCGTCGGTTCAGCACGGTCCGGTCTCCACCACCACCCCGGTTAGGGTGCACCGTGTTCGTGAGGTCCTGCGGAGGGCCGGCATCCACGGGCGCGAGCTTCTCGCGCTCGCGCAGCTGATTGCCAAAGCCATCAAGACGGCAATCAGCGTTGAAGCGCGATCGCTTGAGATCAACCCAATTGTCCGCACCGTTGACGGCCGGTACCTGGCCGCCGACTGCCGGCTCACCGTGGACGACTACGCGGTGTTCCGGCATCCCGAGCTGGAGATCGAGATTGCCCGCGACTTCCCGCACCCGCCGTCACGGCTGGACCGCATCGCCTACGCGGTGGAGGAGGACGACTACCGAGGGACGTTCTACTTCGTGCAGCTAACAACCGGCTTTGCGCGCAACGACCGCTTCGTAGGCTTTCACGGTTCCGGCGGCGGCGGGTCAATGATGAGTATGGACGCGCTCGCCTCGCGCGGCTTTGCGGCGGCCAACTACTGCGACACCTCGGGAAACCCACCCGCGTCCAAGGTGTACCGGGCTGCGCGGATTATCGCCTCGCAGCCTGAGATCGTGGCGTACTTTGGCTCAGGCTCCGGCGTGGCTTCACAGGAGCAAATCCATACCGCGCGGGGCCTGGTGAAGGCGTTCCTGGAGATTGGGATGGCGGTGCCGGTGGTCATGCGCTTGGGCGGCAATATGGAAGATGAGGCAATCACCATCCTGGAACGCTACACCCGGTCACTCCCGGCGCCGGTACGCGGATTCGGAAAAGACACGACAGTTACGGAGTGTGTCGCCGAACTCGACCGGTTGGTACGGGAGGCACACACCGATTCTGATGCCCCCGGGCATGGACCGGGAGGTCGGCCCACGGCGCCAAAGACCACTGCGCCCGAGTGGCTCTCCGCGCCGCAGACCTACCGGTTTCCCTCGCCGACCGGTGACGTCTACTATCACCACCCGACCTGCCTGACCTGCGCGAGCAAAGCGTGCGTCGGTAGCTGCGTTCCGCAGATTCTCAAGCTGGTCGATGGAGTACCCGAACTCGCAATCACGCGCGAAGCGGCACAGGCAGGCAAATGCATCGAGTGCCTGGCGTGTGAAGTGGAGTGCCGCGAGCACGGTGCCGGCGGCGGCTACATCCGCCTCCCAATCCCGGGATTGACCACACTGGGGGAGGACGAGACGTGAGCATTCTGGTCAACGAGGAAACTCGCGTACTGGTGCAAGGGATCACTGGACGCGAAGGTTCGGTCCGGACGCGGCTGATGATTGACTACGGCACCCGCGTGGTCGCCGGTTGCACGCCGGGAAAGCGTGGACAGGTGGTGCACGGAGTTCCGGTCTATGACACGGTGGCCGAGTGCATTGACGAGGTGGGGATGATCGATGTATCAGTGGTTTTTGTGCCCGCGCCATTGGTACGCGACGCAACCATCGAGGCGATGGAGGCCGGCGTAAGGCTATGCGTCATCGTGCCGGACAAAGTCCCGCTCTACGATGTGCTCGAGATCCACGCCGCGGCGAAGGAGAATGATGCAGGCTTCGTCGGCCCAAATACCCTCGGCGTGCTCTCTCCGGGAGAAGCGGTCCTGGGGATGATCGGCGGACGGGCGGAGAACGCACGCGAGTGGTTCAGACCTGGCGGTGTTGGGGTTGCCTCACGCTCAGGCGGGATGACCTCTTCGATTAGCTACTACCTCTGTCGCAACGGCGTCGGGTTGAGCACGCTCGTTCATGTAGGTGGAGACAGCCTGGTGGGCACACGACTCGCGCAGGTGTCTCGGGCCTTTGAGGATGATCCGGACACCACTGCGATCGTTCTGATCGGTGAGATTGGCGGAAGCCAGGAGGAAGAGGTGGCGCAGCTGATACACGACGGCGTGATCACCAAGCCGGTCTTCGCCTATGTGGGCGGACGGGCCGCGCGCGAAGGAGTACGCTTCAGCCACGCCGGCGCGATTGTTGAGGCCGGGCGCGGAAGCCACGCAGGGAAGGTAGCTGCGCTGCGGGAGGCCGGGGCAACGGTGATGGATGAGTTTGCAGAGCTCGCCCCGGCGGTTGCACGGGCCGCCGGCATCAGTGCGGAGGATGGATGATGGAAGACACGAATACGTGGATCACGACGATTACGGATGTGAAGCCCGGGAGAATCAGCTACCGCGGCTATCCGGTGGAGGAGGTAATGGGCAGTGCCGGCTACGGCGCGGGTGTCTATCTCCTGCTCACCGGCACCATGCCCACACCGGCCGCCGCACGTTTGCTTGAAGCGGTGCTGGTATCATCCATGGACCACGGTGTTACCCCGCCCTCCACCCTCGCCGCGCGCACGGCCGCCTCAACCGGGGCGCCGCTCAACGCCGCGGTTGCCGCGGGAATCCTCTCCATCAACGAGTACCACGGCGGGGCGATTGAGCGATCCGCGGCCCATCTCCAGGAGGTGGCCGACGCCGAGCTCAGTGGGCGAGGCGCCGATGCGACCGTGCAAGACGCCGCTCGGGCGGTGGTTGAGCGGCACCGGCAATCAGGCAACCGGCTTGCGGGGTTCGGTCATCGTGTCCACAAGACTGACCCGCGCGCGGCGCGACTGCTCGCACTTGCTCAAGAGGAAGGCGTGGGGGCACCATGGATCGCGCGTGCGCGAGCGATAGAGCAGGCGCTTGCCCATGCCACGGGGAAACAGCTTCCGCTCAACGTGGACGGAGCGATTGCCGTTGTGGTGCTCGCGATCGAGCTGCCGCCCGAGGCGGCGAACGGACTGTTCATGATTGCCCGACTCCCAGGGTTGATCGCGCACGCGATCGAGGAGCGCTCGACGCAGCGGCCGATGCGCCGGATTGACCCGGATGCGGCGCGCTACTCGGGAGAACGTCTGCACCAATCAAGGAGACGGTATGAAACTGGAACGAACCTTCAATGACCTCACCAACGCCATAGAGCTCTACGCGCAGCTCAAGCGTGAACACGGCGCCGCGGGCGTGGATGAGGAAGTCCAGGCGGCCAAACGGTCACTGCAGACGGCGGTGGAGCGGATTCGCGCGCTTACCGATGATCCGGAACTGTCCTCGCGTGAACCAAACGACCTGTCGGGTATTCAGGCGCTCCGTCCTGAGGGCCCGCGCCGGATGGACGTCTCGTTGACTGATGCGGAGTACCGAGACCGGCTGGCCGGCGCCTTTCTGGGGCGTAGCGCAGGGTGCATCTTGGGCTCACCGGTTGAAGGATGGAGCATCGAGGCGATGAAGGAGTGGGCCGACGACCACGGTGATTCGTTTCCGCCGGCCGACTACTGGCGCTCGGTCCCCAGGCCAAAGAAGCTTCGCTACGGTACCATCCTCCGGGAGGCATACACCCGTGGGAAGATGGACGGCATACCGGTGGACGATGATCTCATGTACACCCTGCTAGGGTTGCTCATCCTGGAGGATTCGGGACCTGAGTTCACCGTAGAAGACGTGGGACGCGCATGGCTGAAGTACCTGCCGTTCGCGTGTACGGCGGAGGATGTTGCGCTCGCCAACCTCGAGCGAGGCGTCGCCGCGGACCTCGCCGGCGCGTCGGGTGGTCAACCGACGCTCGCTCGGTCATGCCGGATGAGCCAGGAGCTTCCGGCCGAGCTCGATCAGCCGATCGACAACCCCTATTACCAGTGGATCGGCGCGGACATTCGCTCCGATCCGTGGGGATACGTCGCTCCCGCCTGGCCGGAACGTGCGGCCGCGATGGCGTATCAGGACGCGTATGTGAGTCACCGGCGCAACGGTATCTACGGTGAGATGTACTTCTCCGCGGTGATCGCCGCGGCGTTTGCCGTTGATGACCCGGTGGAGGCGCTCCTGATCGGCATGACCGAGATTCCCGCCGAGTGTTCGCTTGCGCAGGCTCTTCGGTGGGCACTGGAGATCGCGCCTCAGATCCGAACCTACCAAGATGCGAACGAGGCGGTCACGGAGCGGTTTCCCGGGATGCACTTTGTGCACACCATCAACAATGCATGTCTGACCGTCTGGGGCATCACGATCGGAGGAACCGACCTGAGTAGGGTGATCGGTGAGACCGTCGCCATGGGATATGACAACGACTGCACCGCGGCGACCGCCGGAAGCATTGTGGGGGCGGTGATCGGAGCGGACCGGATCGATAACCACTGGGTGAGGCCGTTTGGCAACACCATCCACAGCTACCTGAAGGGCATTGCATCGTTGCCGATCGACCAAGTGCTTGATCGGTTCGCCGCGCAGAAAGCACGCGTCATGGGCTGAGCCAGGGTAGGCCGCGGCGGGTCAGTCTCCGGCGTCATCCTGTGGGACCACGTCCTCCCACGTTGACTCCTCCCAGGTGCGCCCGACGTGTCTGAGGGTGGAGGCCATGGTACGACGGATCGCTTCGTCGGCAATGATATTGGAGCCCTCAACATAGCGCAGCAGCCCGTACAACCGCCGCTCCAGGCGATTCTTGTACCACCGCGTGGCCGCGCCAATCGCGCCTGGCCCAAACCCCACGCTTTGCATGAAGCCAAGCCGGCGCTGGAATCGATGCGTCCAGTGCTCCGGCGCAAGCCCGGTGCTGAGGATCCACTCCAGCTCGTGGTGGCGACGGCTCAGCGCCGTGGTGACGCGGTTAACCACCAGGCGACCACCAAAGACCACCACGACCGCGAAGACCATTGCGATGATGAGCAATGTGAGCAGAAGTTCGAGCACGCTCCATGCTACCTGAAGCAGACGGCGGTCACAACCGCGCCGACGGTCCTGACCGTGTTGTTACGGAGTGGATCAGTCCAGTTCGTCATTCGACCCATGAGCAGCGACGCGCGGGACACGATTGGCCAATACTACTCATGGCGGTGCGGATGCGCATTGAGTGACACAACGACCTCGGTACCCTCCCCGGGGACTGAGGTAAGGGTTATCACCCATCCCAGGGACGCAGCCAGCCTCCGGGCCAGGAAGAGGCCCAGGCCGCTCCCACCGGCGGCGGCTTTGGTGGTGTAGAAGGGGTCAAAGGCCCGGGCGAGCGCCTCCGTCCCCATTCCGCAGCCGGTATCCTGCACGAGGATCCTTCCCGGAGCAGGGGTGTCTTCATAGCTGATACTGACCCGCCCGCCGGCGTCGAGAGCCGCTACCGCATTGGAGACCAAGTTCTCCATGACCTGCGTGAGAATGCCGGCATCAGCGGCCACCGACACCCGGTCTTCAACGGCCACGGAGAAATGGACCCCCGGATACCCCTCAGTGATGCGCCTGACTACCGGGAGCAGGGGGACGGAGGTCGTAGTGATCCGCCGGTCCTTCATCAGGGCGTCCAGATTCTTCACCGCCATCGTAATCCGCCCAACGTTGTCCTCTATATAGGAGAGATGACGCACAAGCGTGGGCGCGTTTCCAAGTCCGGCGTCCCCAATTTCCCGCTTGACCAGCTCCAGCGGGCCGCTGATTCCGCTCAAGGGGTTGAGGATCTCGTGGGACACCCCACCGGCCAGCGTACCCAGGGCGGCGAGCTTTTCCTGCTGATGGGCTTGCTCCCGCGCCTTCTGAAGGGCGGCGGTCCGTTCGCGCACCTCGCTTTCCAGATTGTCCGTCAAGTGGTCCAGCCGCGTGTAGGCGGCGGAAAACTGCCGAGCCAGGATGAAGGAGTGCAGCAGGAGAAAGACAAACAGCCCGGCGGGGGCAAACGGGCCCATGGCGCTGCCGGTGATGATCTTCCGTTCTCCCAGCATATCGTAGAGGACGGTACCCATGAACACGGCAAACCCGGTAAGGGAGAAGAGGGCCCCCGGGTGTTTGCGAACCAACGCTCGGATGATGATGAGCACAACGGCAACGGCGCCGATCAGCACCAGCGAATAGAAGGGGATGAGAATATGGGAGGAGAAGAACTTCACCGGTGTGAGAAGCGGAACCACGGTCAAGCCGAACGCTGCCCCAATAAGGACCCGCACCGGAATCCGGACCAGCATGTCCGGGTAGGCGGAATGGATGAACAGAAGAAAGAACGGCAGTATGCCGCACATGGATGCGTACTGCAGCCTGATGCCCAAACTCAGGGGAACGGAGGGGAAGAGTCTGAAGAAGAGGTACTCGCCGTTGAAGAGGTACCAGAACAGGACAAAGAAGCAGAAGAGCGAGAAGAACAGCGCGGAGCGGTCCTTGCGATTAATGACGTAGAGGATCAGATGATAGGCGGCCATAATGAGGATGGCGCCGCAAAGAAAACTGATAATCCCGTACAAGCGGCTCACAAACCCGTTGATCTGCCCGGAGGGCCCAATGTAGATGTTGTTCGTAAGGCCGCCCCATTTGTGGGTGAAGTTGGCCACCTGCATGACGATCTGGAGCCGGTCGCCGGCAACATGGTAATGGAATACTCGCGGAAGCCGCTGCGGCACATACGCTTGGGCAGTTCGTGCTACCCGGCCGTTTCCGCCGGCCTCACTGCCGTTCAGCCAGAGCCGGTAGGCGGAGTCCTGGTTCTGCATGTAGAGACCGTACACGCCGCCTTCAGGCAGAAGGACAACGGCACGGTAGGTGGCATAGCCGTCTTCCGCAAGCGTCTCGCCGGCCACGGTATTCCCATTCCAGGCCGTTCCCCCGGTAACCAAGGTGGGCGCCCCCCCTGCGCGACCGGTCTGGAAATCACCCGGGGTGTAGAGCTGCTTCCAGTACAGTTCCCACGTAGTGTCGGTGAGACGGACCGGACCGTCCTGCTGGAAGTCCCAGGTGGATAGATCGATGACCGCTTCATCAGGGGAGGAACGGACCACCGTGGGGATAATCCGTTCGGCGCAGGAGGTGAGGAGCAGACACAGAAGGGCAGCTGCCGCCGCTTTCACGACGTGTCCCGATCCTGCAGGCGGTAGAAGCGGTCCTTGGGAATCCCCGTTCTCCTGGCGGCCTCCATGATCTTCCCTCCGGACAGTTCAACCACCCGGCCCAGCAAGGCCTGCTCAACACCTTTCAGGGTGCACGTGCCTGCCGTCAACGCCCGGGCCACCACGTCCACCGCTGCAGCCGGCGTGCCGTCTCCGGCGCCGGCATCCACCGGAAACGCGGTCAAGTCCGCCGCCGAGAGTGCGGTCTCTCCGTCCGGCTTCATGAGGATGGCGCGCTTCAGCACATTGTCAAGCTCGCGGATATTTCCCCAGCAATTCGAAATGTGAGGGATTGCGGGTGATGGTAAAACTCCAATAACTCTAACTAGACATGCCGCTAGTGATGTGCTATACCATGTCCGATGGGAGGCGGTGGGTACAGCTTCGCTGTACTGTTACAG
>CAYTGY010000135.1:0-8606 GCA_964437265.1 uncultured Spirochaetaceae bacterium
GGTCAGTGCTCCCCGACCCTTGGGCTTGGAGGCGAGCTTCTCTACACCCTGGCAGGGATTGCTGTTGATGTAACCGTCTTTTACCGCCTGTTTCATGATTGCCCGCAGACAGATGGACGAGAGCTTTCGCTTCCCGAAGAAGTCCATGAGGTGGTTATCAATGATGGCGTTCATCCTGGAGGCGTGACTCTTCCCGATCTTGCGACCACGGTTACGCAGGTGCTTTACGTACGGACCGTCCCAGAGAAAGAAATCCTTGGCATAGGCTTCAAAGCGAATGTCAGCTCGAACCCGCACCTTGCCTCCGGCAATCTGTTCGATCGGCCACGCTTCGGCGGCGGATTGGTCGGGCTCTCCGGTGGATTTTCCCGACAGATACTCTCCGTCAGCGCTCCGGAACTCGACGTAAAAGACCCTCTTTCCATCCTTGCGAGGACGAGTGTAGAGGTAGTAGGGCTTCTTCATGGTGTAGCAGCTCCTTCCTAGGTGTAGTACACCTCAAAGAACCCTGCTACATGAATGCTACAATTGGGCCAAATCCCGCATCCCCCGAAATGACCAAAAATAGCATGTCATTGCAATGCAATGACTTATAGTTACCGGAGACGGGACTTGAACCCGTACGGGCTTTCGCCCAGGGGATTTTAAGTCCCCTGCGTCTACCAATTCCGCCACTCCGGCCTGCGGTGCAGTATACCCACTCACTCGCTGCGATGCACAGCCGTTATCTCGGTGGGGGAGGTCACCGTAGCGGCCCGATCCCGATTGTCGTCTGCCGACCGATCATGACTCACCATTGCGCCCACCGTATTCACCGCGCCGGCATCGATTCCGGCACAGATGTCGACCTAGGAACGGCACTTGTCCTGCCTGCACTTCCGCGCTACTCTGCATGTATCAGGAGCCTGCGTGCAGTACACGATCCGAAACATCCCCGCAGAACTTGACCGGAGCCTGCGTGAGCAGGCGCGCAAGCGCGGGATCAGTCTGAACGACGCGGCAATCGAGGCCATGATGCATGGACTCGGTGTTGCCGAAAGCGAACCGGTGTACGGCGACCTGGACGACCTGGCAGGCACCTGGATGCCTGACCCGGAGTTCGACGCCGCTGTGGCGGATCAAGACACCGTGGACCGTGAATCGTGGCGATAGAGATCGCGATCGATACCAATCGATACCGTGACTTTGTCGACGGGGAGGCAGAGGTGGTCGCGGTCTTTAGGCGGGCGCCTCGAATTTGCGTTCCGGTCATGGTGGTGGCTGAACTGCGCGCCGGTTTCGCCGTCGGCAGCCGAGGACCGCAGAACCAACAGATACTCGAGCGGTTTCTCCACCGTCCCCGCGTGGAAGTATTGCTGCCCACGCTGGAGACAACGCGACACTACGCGAACCTTTACCGGCAGCTCCGCACCGCCGGTACCCCCATCCCCACCAATGATCTCTGGATCGCAGCGCTCGTTGTTCAGCACGAGCTCACCCTCTACAGCCGCGACACCCACTTCAACGCTCTGCCGCAGATTCCCCGGATGTAGCCGCCGGAATCACCGCAAACCCCTGTTCGCTGAAGTGCGGATCAAAACAGAACGCGGTGGCGATCGACCGCTCGCGCATCACGTGGAAACTGACGCAGTCGACCAGGCTCACACGCCGTCTACCTGACACCAGAAGCGCGTGCAGCGCAGCGCGGTGCGTCACCGCATCAACCCAGAGTCGCTCGACCACGGGTTCGATATCCGCGGTGAATGCCTGAATCGCATCCATTCCCAGGCGGTGCTGCAACAGCGAAATCGTCTCTACCAGCGTGTAGTTGCTGCTGACCAGTTCCTCCCCGTCATCCAGGAGCCTGTGCCACGCGTCGCGTGCCTCAGTGTGGTAACGGTCTGAGGCGTCGAGCACCGCGTAGAACGCGGAGGTATCCACGAACACGCTCACCGGTAGGCGTCCGCGAGGTGCGAGTCGTGTTCAGCGGCGCCGTCCGAACGGCCCGAGTGGAACCGCCCCGCGGCCGCCTTCGCGCGTGAGATCAACACCGCACGCGAGATGACCGGTTCGTCCGCCACTGCTCGGTCAACCGCCCGCCGGATCATCTCCGCCATGGACACACCGGCACGCGCCGCCGACTCCTTGAGCCGCGCCGCCTGCTCCTCGGTCAACTGAATCTGCGTGCGCACCATGATTACACCTCTGCTGTAATGATAACACAAGCCGCCGCCTTCGTCCGCTTCACACCCCCGGCTCAGCCGGCGCAGCGGCGGGTAGATCAAACTGGCTGTTGTACAGCTCCGCATAGAACCCGCCTGCGGCCAGAAGCTCGGTATGCGTACCCTGTTCCACAATGTCACCGTGGTTCATCACCAGGATGAGGTCCGCATTCCGGATGGTGGACAGCCGGTGTGCAATGATGAAGCTGGTGCGGCCGGCCATGAGCGCGTCCATCGCACGCTGGATAAACACCTCGGTGAGCGTGTCAACTGAGCTGGTGGCCTCATCTAGGATGAGCATCTTGGGGTTCGCCAGGACGGCCCGGGCAATGGTTAGCAGCTGCAGCTGCCCCTGCGAGAGGTTGTTCGCCTCCTCATTGATCACCATTTCATACCCGCCGGGAAGCGTGTGGATGAAGTGATCCGCGTGGGCGGTCTTTGCCGCCTCCATCACCTGCTCATCGGTGGCGTCCGGGCGGCCGTAGCGAATGTTTTCCATGACGCTGCCGTTGTACAGCCACGTGTCCTGGAGCACCATCCCAAACATGCAGCGTAGGTCCGCGCGAGTGAAGGAGCGAATGTCGGTGCCGTCAATGAGGATGGCGCCGGAGTCCACATCGTAGAAGCGCATCAGAAGCTTGACCATCGTGGTCTTCCCCGCGCCGGTGGGACCAACAATCGCCACCTTCCGCCCAGGCTTCGCCTCCGCGGAGAAGTTGGTGATCACCGGCGTCCCCGGATCATAGCCAAAGCTCACGTCGCGGAACTCAACATGACCGGTGACCTCATCAGGCGTCACCGGAGATTCGGCCTCCGGGACCTCCTCATCCTCTTCCAAAAACTCAAAGACCCGTTCCGCCGCGGCGGCGGTCTGCTGGAGGACGTTTGAGATGTTGGCAATCTGGGCTATGGGTTGGGTGAAGTTCCGCACGTACTGAACGAACGCCTGGATGTCCCCAACGGCAATGGTCCCGCGCACGGCAAGCCACCCGCCCAAGATGCTCACCGCAACGTAACCCAGGTTGCCCACAAACATCATCACCGGCATCATGAGGCCTGAGAGAAACTGCGAGCGCCACGCCGCCCCGTAGAGCGTAGTGTTGAGCGTGGTGAACTCAGCAATGCTCCGCTTCTCACCGTTGAACGCCTTCATCACTACGTGGCCACCGTACATCTCCTCAACATGTCCGTTCACATGGCCGATGTAGGCTTGCTGCTCCTTGAAGTACACCTGTGAGCGCTTGATCACCGCGGTGACCACCACCGCGGAAACCGGGAGCATCACCAGCGCCACGGCGGTCATCAGCGCGCTGATTGAGAACATCATCACCAGCACCCCAATGACGGCGGTGGTAGAGGTGACGACCTGCGAAAGGCTCTGGCTCAGCGTGCGGTTGACCGTGTCCACGTCATTGGTGATGCGTGAGAGGACCTCGCCATGGCTGGTCCTATCAAAGTAAGAGAGCGGCATCCGGTTGATCTTCTCGTCAATTCGGCGCCGGAACCGGTAGGTTAGCTTTGCCGACACCCCGGCCATGATCCACCCCTGGACAAAGTTGGCACCCGAGGAGATGAGATACAGCCCCAGCACGGTCAGTAGGATCCGGCCCACCGCGCCAAAGTCGATCCCACCACGGCCGGTGAGCTGCGCAATGACGCCGTTGAAGAGCTCGGTGGTTGCGCGGCCCAAAACCTTTGGCCCAATGATGGCAAAGACCGTTGACGCCGCGGATACCAGAAGCACCACCAGAACCGCTACCCGGTGTTCACCGAGCGCGGCAATCAGTTTCCGGAAGGTGCCTTTGAAGTCGCGCGCCTTCTCACCGCTAAATCCGCCGCCGTGTCGTGCCCCCGGGCCAAAGCCTCCGGGACCCACCGGCCGTTTGCCGTCACGCACGCCGCGCGGGGTAAATGCAGGCTTGTTGTCACTCATGCCAGTTCCTCCGCGGTGAGTTGTGACTCTGCGATCTCCCGGTAGGTCTCACACGTGCTCAGCAACTCCCAGTGCGCCCCAATGCCGGCAACCCGGCCCTGGTCCAACACAATGATCTGATCCGCGCTCTTCACCGTGGCAACGCGCTGTGAGACCATGATCACCGTGCTCGCGGCGGTGTGCTCTTTGAGCTCGCGTCGCACCGCGGATTCGGTTCTGAAGTCGAGTGCGCTAAAGCTGTCGTCAAAGATGAGCACCGGCGGCCGGCCAACCAGCGCCCGAGCAATAGACAGCCGCTGTTTCTGTCCGCCTGAGACGTTGATGCCGCCCTGAGAGATCGCCGCCTCAACGCCGTCCTCGCGCTGCTTGATGAACTCCTGTGCCTGCGCGGTGGCGGCGGCTGCCTGCAGCTCCTCCTCGCCGGCCTGCTCGTCCGCGTAGCGTAGATTGCTCCCAATGGTACCGCTGAAAAGTAGCGCCTTCTGCGGCACATAGCCTATTCGCGCACGCAGGTCGTGCTGCGTTACCTCACGCACGTCAACGCCGTCCACCAGAATCCGGCCGCCGGTAACGTCATAGAAGCGCGGAATCAGCCCGGCAATGGTGGATTTCCCGGAGCCGGTCGCACCAATGACGGCGGTGGTGGTACCCGGCCGGGCGGTGAAGGTGATGTTGTGCAACGCATCTTGATCCGCACCCGGGTAGCGGAAACTCACATCGCGGAACTCCACCACACCGCCTCCTGAGGCCCGCGGGGCGAACTGCGCGGGCGACTCCGGGTCTGTGATAGACGGCTCAGTTTTGAGCACCTCCGCAACACGGTCCGCGGAGACCGCGGCGCGGGGCAGCATGATGAACATGAAAGAGAGCATCAGAAAGGCAAAAACAATCTGCATGGTGTACTGGAGGAACGCCATGAGGTCTCCCACCTGCATGTTCGCGGCAGCTACCTGCTCGGCGCCCACCCAGATGATCAAGACCGACAGTCCGTTCATGATGAGCATCATCACAGGCATGAGCACCACCATGACGCGGTTGACAAAGAGCGTCGTGGCGGTGAGCTCCGTGTTCGCCGAATCAAATCGGTGCTCCTCATGAGCTTCGCGGTTGAACGCGCGGATCACCATCATCCCGGAGAGGCTTTCACGGCTGACCAGGTTGAGCCGGTCAGTGAGTTTCTGCATCAGCTTGAACTTGGGAACGGCCACTTTGTAGACCACAAACACCAGCGTCAGCAGCACTCCCACCGCCAGCGCAATCACCCACCACATTGATGAGCCCTTGCTCATGGCGCGGATGATCCCACCAATACCTATGATTGGCGCGTAGAACACCATCCGGATCAGCATCACCACCACCATCTCTATCTGCATCACATCGTTCGTCGTTCGGGTGATCAGGGATGCGGTGGAGAAGGTGTCGAACTCTTGTCCGGAGAAGCTCTCCACGCGGCTGAAAATGCCCAGCCTGAGGTCACGAGCGAATCCGGCCGCCGTACGCGCGGCCAGGAATCCCACCAGGATGGTTGCGGTGGCGCTCAGCAGGCTCAGCAGAAGCATCACCCCGCCGGTTCGCAAGACGTAGCGGGTCTGGATCTGCACGGCATCTATGCCCAGCGCCTCATACTCAGCCTTGACCATCCGCGTGGCAGCCTGCCGCTGCAGCGGAGGCTCCATCGCCTGCGCCATGGGTCCCGTGCCGCTTGCGGCCAGAAACGCCTGTGCAACAACAGGGGCAAGCGCCGCGCGGTCGGCCTCTGAACCGGTAAACACATACACCGGTTCGGAGGCCAGGGCAGGGTAGCGGTCCACGTACTCGCCGGCCGCAGGCGTTCCCGGCTCTATCAGGCGGTAACTCGACCGCAACAGCGGCGCGGGCCCCTGGTCTGCCGGCACGGCGGTCGCGGCGTCGGCGAGCCGCTCAAGGGTGGATGCACGCATCGCCTCAGGAACCGGGCTCTCCACGCCGCCCTGCTGGATGCCGACGTTCACAATCCGTGACATGTAGTCCGGCAGCGCAAGCTCCGCGTTCGCCTGGACAAAGAGCAGGCCAACGGCCAACAAAACCAGCAGCACATATGGCCGCAAATAGCGAATCAGGTGTCTCACCAGCTATTCCTCTTCAAGCGTCCGCATGCGGTCAGCGAGCATCTCCAGCACCACCGCCGCGTTCACCTGCTCCGCATGACCCAGTGCGGCGGCCAGGCTGCGGTGCCACGCCCGGCGCGCCTGGATTGCTGATTCGAGCTCCGCCTTGCCGGCGTCCGTCAGCGCCAGCCTTCGTGCCCGGCGGTCATCCGGGTCCTCCTCTCGCTCCACCAGGCCCTGTTCCACCAACCGGTCAAGCATCTGACTGGCCGCCGGGGCGGAGATCCCCATGTGCGAGCCCACCCCGGAGACACCGCAGTGCCCCTGCCGATTGATGTGCATCAGCGCACCAAGCTGGGTCATTGAGAGCTCCGCCTCACGGACGTGGCGGATCACGGCGTTCATCGACTGACCGGCAAACTGCTCAGAGACGTCGGTCAGTGCCCGCAGAAACCGCTCTCGCGGCGCCTCACACATACGTAAGCCCTCCAAATATATAAGCGAGCTTAAACATATTGCGGCGACCAACGGACGTCAAGCCAAACTCACGCGTTCCACAATTTCGGCAGCAGTCTCTATTCCAGAAACTTCGCCTTGAGCGCCTGGAAGTAGTCCATCCCCTCCTCCTCATCCACCACCGCCGGGCCGTCGGTGGTGATAATCAACTCAGGCGATATCTCGGAGAGAAACGGGCTCGGCGAGCACTCAATCCGTTCGCGCATCACCTTGCGCGTGCGGCAACTGGAGATGAACAGCCGCCGTTTGGCCCGGGTGAGCGCAACATAGAAGAGTCGGCGCTCCTCCTCAAGGTTTGCCGGGTCCTCCTCGAGCGCGCGCGCGTGCGGAATAATCCCGTCCTCGCAACCGGCCACATACACCACATCGTGCTCCAGGCCCTTTGCAGCGTGAATCGTCATCAAGTTGACCTTCCCCGGATCGTTCTCTCCATCCCCGTCGTCACGTTGATCGAGCGTAATTCGGCCCAGAAAATCAAAGATAGACGGGTCAATGAGATCCGGGTCCGCCTCGAACTCCTCCAGCAGCTGGATGAAGAGCTCAATATTGCGGTACTTCCACTTGGCCACCTTGTCATTGGTCTGATGCTCGGAAACCAGATGTGCCCAGTAGTCCACGCGGTCAATGAGCTCGCGCACGGTCTCCGCCATCTTGCGGCCTGAAAGCAGCTTGGGACGGTACTCATGGATCAGGTCGAGGTAGGCTGCCAGGTCACCGGTTGCCCGGGCGGAGAGCGGCGCATCCGCGGTGCTGCCGGCGTCGCGCGCCTGCACCACCGCACCGGCAGCCGAATAGAGGCTGCACTCCTTGCGGTCCGCGACCTCGCGCAACGCCTCGAGCGTCTTACGGCCAATCCCGCGACGCGGGGTGTTCACCGTCCGGAAGAGACTCACCTCGTCATCCGGGTTTGCCAGGACGCGGAGATAGGCGGTGACGTCCTTGATCTCCTTGCGCTGGAAGAAGCTCTCACCACCGGAAACCCGGTAGGGCACATTCTCTGAGAGAAACGCCATCTCAATTGCCCGGCTCAGGCTATTGGTGCGTACCAGGACGCCCACATCGCCGTAGCGGAGGTTGTCGGTCATCGCCAGCGTCTTGATCGACTCCGCAATGAAGAGCCCCTCCTGGCTCTCATCCTCCGGGAGAAAAAGCTCAATCGGCGGACCGCTCTTGAGGCCGGTCCACAACGCCTTTCCCTTGCGGTTGGTGTTGTTGGCAATTACCCCGTTCGCCGCCGCCAGAATGGTGTCCGTTGAGCGGTAGTTCTGCTCCAGCTTGATCTCAGCCGCTTCAGGGAAGTCGGCTTCGAACTGCATGAAGTTCTCGTAGTTTGCCCCCCGCCAGGAGTAGATCGACTGATCATCGTCGCCTACCACGGCAATATTGCGGTGGCCGTCCGCCAAGAGCTTCATGAACCGGTACTGGTCCGCTGAGGTGTCCTGGAACTCATCCACCATGAGGTACCGGAACCGGTCGTGGTACTCGGCAAGAACTTCAGGGGGCTCGGAGAAGAGCTGGACGGGCAGGGCGATGAGGTCGTCAAAGTCCACCGCATTGTACACCGTGAGGTGTGACTGATATGGCTCGTAGAGCTCCGCGTACGCCGGCGCCAGCTCTGAGAGCGGCATCCGCCCGCTCTTGATCCGGCTGAACCACCCAATGGTCCGGTATGCCTCACCGGCATCAAGCTCAGTCTTGTGCTCGCGGGCGGTCTCCCGAAGGAGTGACACCTGATATGAGGTGTCGTAGATGCTGAAGTTGTCCCGGTAGCCCAACAAACGGATATCGCGCCTGAGCACCTGCACGCCAAAGCTGTGAAAGGTGCTCACCACCAGGTCGCGCAGCTTGCCGCCGGAAATCTCCCGCACT
>CAYTGY010000136.1:0-8557 GCA_964437265.1 uncultured Spirochaetaceae bacterium
TGACGACTACGCAGACCGGGCAATTGCGGCCCAGGCTCCGCTGGCCAGCGACCGCTGTACCGTGTTTATGGAGCGGGACCTCAACCACTACCTGAACCGAGGATACAAGACGGATGAGCTGTTGGCTGCCGCGCTGCACTCGGTGCGGGAGAACTATCTGCAGAAGGTGGCACAACCGTCCGCCATTGGTCAGCACGTGTGCTTCCAGGGCGCCACCGCGAAGAACCGGGCGCTTGTTGCGGCATTTGAGTCACGGCTTGGCCGCTCAATAACCGTTTCACGCTACTGTCATGTGACCGGGGCACTTGGGGCGGCGCTGACGTGCCGGGATGAGCATAGCGGCGCCACGCGGTTTCGTGGATTGGAGCTCTACCGGGAGGAGATACCAGTTCGTTCCGAGCGTTGCGAGCTGTGCTCCAATCACTGCCGGCTCACCATTGCGAAGGTCTCCGGTCAAACCGTTGCCTACGGGTTCCTCTGCGGTCGCGATTATGAGACGGACTCGTTTGTCGCGGCCAACACCAGCGGCTTTGACGTGATGGCAACGCGTAAGCGGATTCTTGGCACAATCCGGCGTCGTCCGCAAACCGCCGGGGCGGGCCCCGGAGAGACCGATGCAGCTGACCGTGGTGCAGTGCCTGCCGTGACTGGCGGCGCACTGCGTGATGCGGCGAGTCGGATTGGTGCAATCCGGCCGGAGGCGCAGTGGCCTAGCCAGGTGACCGTCGGGATCCCCGTGGGCCTGCACCTGGCGGACGAGTACCAGTTCTGGGAGCGGGTGTTCGTGGAGCTGGGCATTGCAACCAAGGTGACTCGGAACATGAAGGACGCCGTTCAGGTTGGCAAGCAGATGGAAGGGGCGGAGTTCTGCGCCCCGGTGGCCGCGTTCCACGGTCAGGTGAAGCGACTGCTCGAGACTGCGGATCTGGTGTTTCTCCCCATAGCCCTCGAGCGAGAGGATCCGGGGCAGCGCCGACGAGCGTACTGCTACTACACCCAGTTCACGCCTTCGGTCTTGTCCGGCGCGGTGAGCGACGCCGAGCGCGCGCGGTTGCTGATGCCGGTAATCTGGGGCGGTGCGCGTGATCCGGCGGAGGAGTTGCAGCGCGTGCTCCGGCCCTGGGCGGGGTTTCGGCTGCAGCGCGTGCGGTTCGCCATGCGCGTGGCGCGGGATGCCCAGGAGACGGCGCGGCGTGAGCTGCAAGAGGTGTTTGTCAGCCGGCGCGAGGGACGAGCGGCGGACTCCTTTGACGTGGTAGTGCTTGGGCGACCGTATACCGCCATGGATCCGGTGATGAACAAGTCCATCCCCGACATCTTTGGACGATTGGGCATTCGCGTCTTTTCGCAGGAGATGCTACCCCAGGCCTTTCCGTCGGATTCAGTCAGGGACCTGGTGGCCGGCGTTCACTGGCGCTACGCCGCGGAGACTCTGCTTGCGGCTGACTACGTCTGTAGGACTCCGGGGTTGTATCCGGTCCTGATCACCAGTTTCAAGTGCGCGCCTGACGCGTTCTCCATGGACGCGTTCAAGCGGATTCTGGATGAGCGGGACAAGCCGTACCTCATCCTACAGCTTGATGAGCATGATTCCAGTATTGGGTATGAGACCCGAATAGAAGCTGCGGTGCGTGCGTTCGCGAATCATCATGCGGAGACGCGGCGTGAGCCGGAGCGGCGGTTCTCAGCCCCGGCCACACCGGTCTCTCCGCCGCTGGAGGCGGCCGTAGGGGACCGAACCATGCTGTTGCCCAGCTGGGACTCCATTACGTCGCCGTTCCTGGCCGCCAACCTCCGGGCACACGGGATCAACACCGTCCCGCTTCCGGAGTCGGCGCTCGCTATCCAACGGAGCATGCGCCTGAACTCGGGGCAGTGTATCCCGGTGAGCGCCATCGCGCAGGAGGCTATTGACTATATCCGGGAGAACGGGCTGGACCCGGCACGGCATGTACTCTGGATGGGCCGCTCGCAGTGGGCCTGCGGGATTCCGCTGTATCCGCACTACTTGAAAGGCGTGTTCTTCCAGGAAGGTCTTGGAGATCTGGGCGTCTACGTGGGAGACTTCACCTACACGGATATCTCTCCCATGGCCACGGTAGGCGCATACTTCGCGTACCAGATTGGCGGATGGATCCGCCGGATTGCGTGTCAGATTCGTCCGTATGAGACTGAGCCCGGGCGCACCGATGCGGTTGTGGAGACATGGTGCGCCCGATTCGTTGAGGTGTTTCAGACGCGCGGTGACCGTCTCGAGGCGCTGCGTGGCATGGTAGCGGAGTTCAAGCGGATCCCCGTGAACCGGGTGCCCCGGCCCAAGGTCGCCATCTTTGGGGACCTGTACGTCAGGGACAATGAGATCATGAATCAGAACCTGGTGCGGCGGATAGAGGCGGTGGGCGGAGAGGCGGTGACCACCCCGTACAGCGACTACGTCAAGATCATTGTTGGGGCACATTTCAACCGGATGCGGCGGCGGGGCCAGATTGCGGATCTGGCGAAGTTTCGGCTGATCGTCGGCGCCATCTCACACCTCGAGCGCAGGTACCAACGTGAGGTTGAGGATGTGCTTGGTCCGGCCATCGCCTGGCATCGGGCCGGGATTAGTGAGCAGCTGGCCAAGTTCGGGATGGTGTCGGAACAGAACGGCGAATCGTTTGAGAACGCGCTGAAGATCTTCCATCTGATCAGCCGGTACGAAGATCTGGCGTTGTTTGTTCAGACCAGCCCGGCGTTCTGCTGCCCATCCATGGTGACCGAGGCGCTTGCTACGTCCATTGAGCGCGTGACCGGAATCCCCATCGTTACCATTACCTACGACGGCACCGAGGGTGACAAAAACAGCGTCATTGTTCCGTACATCACCTATCCTCGCCGGACGGATGCTGAAGAGCGCAGCTTCGCGTGACGCACGGGTAGCGCTACGCGCCGGCAGATCCCGGCTCACCGGCTGTCCGGGAGACAAGCATGGGGAACTCATAGGTGATGATGCCTTCCGGATCAATCTGTTGGCTCACATAGCCCTTTGCCGCCATGCGGTCCAGCGCAGCTTGCACGTCGTCAAGCGAGAGGTCCGTGTGGGAGGATATCTGAACCACCGTCACGGTTCCTCCAAGGCGTTTGGCCGCGGTGATGACGGCACGCTCAACTTCCTGCGGCCGGGACTGTGCCGCGCGACGGCGCTTGATGATCTGCTTGATGCTCTTGACCAGTCCTACGGCGAACGGGAGCACGCCGATCAACCCGAAGGGCCACACCATCCAGGAGATGCCAAAGCCAAACGCGCCAATGCCGAAGCCGATCCCGAACACCGCGCCGGTGGCTAGACTGGAGCCGATATCGCCTGACGCCGACTTGTCTTTGTCCTCATGGTGGCGGTGGTGTCTCCCCATCTTCACGTCTACTGAATCTGACTCGTTGGCAATTTCCGTACGGATTGCCTGTATGGTTCGAGCCCGCTTCTCTTCAGGCATCGACTCCCACTTGTCAAGCGCCTTATCCATGACGTGCTCAACCAGCCCAAAGACCTTGCTTTCTATGCGTGTCTCCAGACTGGAGCCGCCTGCGGCCGTACGCTGAGACGGGTCGCCACGCTTGGCCGCGGACTCCCGCTCGCTGATCAACCGCTCCTTCATTGTCTCGTAGAGCTCTCCCACCTCATCGCGCGGCGCCTGTCGCGCTGATCTCTGAGCGGCAGCGGTCCGCGGCGGCTCCTCGGGCTCCTCGTATCCGGTGGTCACGGAGTAGAGCTCAATCTTCCGGGAAATGTTCTTGAGCTCCTGCCGGCCCAGGCTGACCACCGCAAGCGTGAGCTTGTTCACCACGATCCGGTAGACGTCCTCAGTGATGCAGATCCCGCCGGGCGCCGCGAAGGGCTGCACCCTAGCGGCAACATTCACACCGTTACCAAAGACCCGCCCGTCATCGCGCCAGATCTCCCCAAGGTGAACGCCAATTCGCAGCTTGAACCGGAAGCCGGGCTCACAACTACGGTTGTGCGCATCGACCGCATCGTGGATGGAACCCGCGCAGGTTACCGCGTCTCGAACCGTTGGAAAGAGGATCAACAATCCGTCGCCAATGGCGTCAATGACGTCGCCATTCGCCGCATCAATCAGCGGCAGGACAATCTCGTTGTGCTGTCTGAGCACCTCAATGGTGCGCTGTTCGTCCTCCTCCATCAGCCTGGAGTATCCGGCTATGTCGGTGAACATGATTGCAGCCAACTGCGTTCGTCGGTCCGAAGCGCTACTCATGGTGCCATGATAGCCCTCCGGCCGCACCGGAGGCAAGGCTCGCCGTGAGGCCACGAAGACGCGATGGCGCAGTACATTGAAGTAAGATGATCCTCCACTATCCCAACCCCATCAAGCTTCGCGACTTCGGAATTCTGATCCCGGTGGCGCCGGACAGGACCCTGCAAGTCCTCACCGCGCTTCATGAGCGTCTGGGCACCGGCGCCGTGGACGCGGTGGTACTGCACCCGGACGGCGTCGTCATTGACCGTGAAGACCTGCTTCGCGTGCATCACCCCGGCTATGTGGATCGCGTCTTGGGAACCGACGTTGAAGCGGTCATGATGGACGTCTTCGAGCTGCTGGACGAGGAGGGGAGGTACAACCGGTACGACCCCGCTTCAGCAGCTCGGCCGCTGGCGGAGTTGGCGAATGACTGGCGCGGGTGGATGGCAGGGACGTATCAGTGTACTCGCATTGCGCTGCGCGATGGGTTCTGCTTCTACCTGGGCGGAGGGGCGCATCACGGCCACTACGAGTTTGGTCACGGATTCTGCGTCTTTAATGACATAGTCGTAGCCGCCCGTAAGCTCACTGCGGAGCAGGCCGCGTCAACGGTGTGGATAATCGACGTTGATGCCCATAAGGGAGACGGAACCGCGGCGCTTACCCGGGATGATCCGGCAATCACCTCGCTCAGCGTTCATATGGGAGCCGGGTGGCCGCTTGATCTTCCCAGGACCGATGCACGGGGAAACGAGCACCCGTCATTCGTGCCCAGTGACATCGACGTGCCGATTGGCCCGGGAGAGGAAGCCTCATACCTGCCTCGCCTCCGCTCCGCGCTATCCCAGCTCGCCGAGTATCCGCTCCCTGACCTGGCAATTGTTGTGGACGGGGCGGACCCCTACGAGCATGACGAGCTCCCGTCAACCGCGGGGCTGCGGCTGAGTCTGGCGCAGATGCTGGAGCGTGATCAGATGATCTACCGGTTTCTTGCCCACCGCGGTATCCCGCAGGCGTATCTGATGGCGGGTGGCTACGGAGCGCGCGCGTGGGAGCCGCCGGCTGCGTTTCTTTCCTGGGTACTCAGCGAGCGCTGCTGAGCGGTCCGGGCGCGCCGGATGCAAGAGGATTGCTATTCGAGCTCCAATTCATAGTGCCCGGGAAGCTCGGGATGCTCACGGAAGCCAAGACGCTCCAGATACCGCGTGTGAATCTGCGCGAACGTGCGTGTACGCAGACGTGATACCCCGGGAAGCGCGCTGCGAAGGTGGCCTTCGGCTATGAAGTACTGACCGATGCGCAGGTCGCGGTACTCGGGCGTTACATAGTCCAGCTTGATCTCAAAGGTGTCTGTGTCTACGCGGTGGCCAATGAGAACGCCGGCGGTGTTATTGTTGCGAAGATAAAAGAATGCCCGGTCCTCCGGCTCTACCTCGACATCTCCGAAGATCCGCTTGATCTCGCTCCAGTTGACGCGCCAGAAGTACTTGAAGTACTCGCTGTGCGGATCCGCGGGGACAATCGCCATCGCCTCTCTGCTCCGGTATATCCGGATGAGGTAGTATACGTCGATGATCGCGATGCCCAGGTTCAGTGACCCGGTGGGGATAGACCCAATCAGGAAGCCGAACGTGGAGAACATGACGGCGCCAACCAGGTTGATCCATCTCAGCTTGATAATGGAGCTCATCATCAGCGAGACCAGAATCACCGCGGACGCTGCGTATCCAAACCAGTCCAGCCAGCTACTATCCATTTCTCATGCGCTCCAGGTCTGCTGCCCACCGTCTACCCGCATGACCTGTCCGCTCACGTATGACAGTGCACCGCCTGCAAGCATGGCCACTGCCGCGGCAACCTCCTCGGGTGTACCGTACCGGAGCAGGGTCCCGGAGGTTTTCAACTGTTCCGGGTCGGTCTCCCGGCTGTGCTTGAATCGCTCGGTCGCGGTATTCCCTGGCGCAACAACGTTGACCCGCACATTGTAGGGCCGGAGGTACTGGGCAAGACACCGGCTGTACTGGTGAACCGCGGCCTTAGCGGTGGAGTAGATTGAGCTCTGCGCAAGCCCCTCAAGGGCGGCGATGCTTCCAATGGTGACAATTGAGCCGCTCCTACGTTCCATCATCTGCGGGGCGACCGCTCTGCAGGCGTTGATCACCGTGTCCACGTTCCGGCGCATGACGGTCTGGAGATCCTGGTCGCCGACATGCACCGGGTCATTGTGTTGTGGTTTTCCAGCGTTGGGCGCGCCGGTACCCGCGGCGCCTATGTCGCCGCCGGCGCAGTTGACCAGCACGTCAATCCCGCCGTGGCGGGATGTAATGGACGCCACCATTGCTCGGACCGTCTCCGGGTCCGTGAGATCGCCAATCTCAAAGGATGTCTGCACCTGGTATGTTGTGGCTATCTGCGCTGCAAGTGACTCCATGTTGGTTCCCTCAGCAAATGCGGCCGGGGACTCCATGGTTGATCCATGTACCACCACCGCGGCGCCTTCCGCCGCAAGGCGCTCGGCGATAGCTCTCCCAATCCCGCGGCTCGAGCCGGTGATCCACGCTACGGCTCCTCGCATGGTTTCGCTTCCGGTTGTCTGCACTGTGCTCTCCTTGGCGTAGTGGATGCATTCTATACCAAACGGCGGGTGCTAGGATTGCTTCTGCGTTGCCGCGCCGAGTGACTGAGTCACTCTGTCCAAGAAGATCGCGAGGATTACGATCGCAATGCCGCCCTCGAATCCAATGTCGATCCGCATCTGCGTGATGCCGCGGACCACCTCGTTGCCCAGCCCGCCGGCCCCGATGAGTCCCGCGATCACGACCATGGAGAGCGCGAGCATTATTGTCTGATTGACGCCCGCCATGATCGTGGCAAGAGCAACCGGAAGCTCGGCTTTGAAGAGCATCTGTCCTGGAGTTGAACCAAACGACTGCGCGGCTTCTCTGATCTCTTTTGGCACCTGACGGATACCCAGATTGGTGAGTCTGACCGCCGGCGGCAGTGAGAAGATCAAGGTAGCAACGACACCGGGCACACCCCCGAGGCCCAGGAAGATAACGGAAGGAATGAGGTACACAAATGCCGGAAGCGTCTGCATGAAGTCCAGAATCGGCCGGACAACGTTCCACACCATCTCATTCTTGGAGCACCAGATACCCAGCGGAATCCCAATGATCAGCGCAATGAGTACAGAGGTGATGATAAGTGCGAGCGAGCTCATCGTCATGCTCCATAGTCCCATGTACCAAATGAGACCGAACCCAAGGACGGTGAAGATCGCCACGCCGGTGCTGGAGACGAACCATGCAATAGCCACCAGGATTGCCAGCATCACGTACCACGGCGGCAGCTCAAAGACCCAGAGGACGGCGGAGAGGACCCCTCCCACAGCCGCGGAGACACCGTCGAAGAACCATCCGACGTTCGCGGTTAGCCAGTCGATCACCGAATCAAAGGCGCCGCCGATGTCTACAAGATTTCGAATGTCCATTATTCGCTCCCGTTCTCAGTCTGTTGGTCCTGCAACTCGCCGAGTGTAATCGGCAGCGTCACGTCGGCGCCCTCATACCCTTTGCTCACCTCAGCGATGATTGCCGCACGGCTCACCGCTCCGTGGAAGCGGCCCTCGTCATCGATGAGCGCAATGGGATACCGTGTCTGGATCGCTGTGGTGAGCAGGTCAGATATCGGAGTGCTTGGCGATGTTGTGTACACGTCGTCAATGATTACGGACTTCACGTCCCGTTCGCCCTTCTTCAGCAACTCCGCGGCAGCGTCGATTGTCACCACGCCGAGCAGCCGGCGGTCGGAGTCGGTGACGAATACCGAGGAGCTGCCGTTGCGCTCCATCGCGCGCATCGCCGCCTGCAGATCCTCACGAGGATAGGTGATCGTGGTCACGCGACCGCCGACGGTTGCCGCGGTGATGACCTTGGTCCGGTCAACATTTTGCACAAAGCGGCGCACATAGTCGTCCGCCGGGTTGGAGAGGATCTCCTCAGGCGTACCGATCTGGCGCACCCGGCCGTCCGGACCGAGTATCGCAATGCGGTCGCCGAGCTTTAGCGCCTCATCCAAATCGTGGGTAATGAACACGATCGTCTTGTGCAACCTCGCCTGGAGCTCGAGCAGCTCATCCTGCATCTGGGTGCGGATCAGCGGGTCCAGGGCGCTGAACGCCTCGTCCATGAGCAGGATCTCCGGATCATTGGCAAGCGCGCGCGCCAGACCAACGCGTTGCTGCATGCCACCTGAGAGCTCGGAGGTGAGGCTCTGCTCGTAGCCATCCAGCCCAACGAGCTTGATTGCGCGCATAG
>CAYTGY010000137.1:0-8537 GCA_964437265.1 uncultured Spirochaetaceae bacterium
GATCATTGGTTGTGAGGGTTGACCGGTGGGCACGGATTTTGGTATATGAATAGCACTCGTCTGCAGTAGGAAGGATACCATGGCACGGAAATGCTCAATTACCGGCAAGCGGCCGATGAGCGGAAATAACGTATCGCACGCGCACAACAAGACCAAACGCTGGCAGAAGCCGAATATCCGCCAGAAGCGAATCTTCGTCCCGGAACTGGGACGGTTCGTTCGGATCAAGCTTTCCACTCGGGCCCTGCGTTCGGTCAGCAAGGTTGGGCTGATGGATTATCTGAAGAAGAACAACCTTCAGCTGAAGGACGTGACGCGCTAGGCTTTGCCGGAAGCCTGCACAATCTGGAGCGCCGCGGGAAGGTCGAGTTTCTCGATCTCCTCCGGCGCTCTTTGTTTCTCCGGAAGCGATACATTCTTGGTTCCGTACTTGATGTATGGCCCAAACTTCCCGTCCATGATCTTGACCGCCTTGCCGTTTGAATCATCAACGCCCAGCTCCTTGAGCACCTTCGACTGACCGCGAGTACGTTTGGGTTCGGCCAGAATCTCCAGCGCCCGCTCCAGCGTGACGGTATAGACATCGTCGTCTTTCTTCAGGCTGCGAAAATCCCCGTCATGGACCACGAACGGACCAAAACGGCCAACATTTGCCACAACCTCATTTCCCGTCTCCGGATGCACGCCAAGCGTCCGCGGGAGGCTCAGCAACTTGACCGCGAGCTCCTCAGTAACCTCCTTCGTCCTGGTGCCTTTGGGCAGGCTCGCCCGCTTGGGTTTTGGGTTTTCCTCCGTCTTCTCACCAAGCTGCACATATGGGCCGTATCTGCCCACCAGGCAGAAGATTGGCTTTCCGCTCTCCGGGTGATGCCCAATGGGGACCGGGCCGTTCTTCTGTAGCTCAAGGATCTCCTTCACATCTTCCGGTTTGAGGTCAGCCGGTGCGATCTCCTCTGGAATTGATGCGTGGATTTCATCACCGTTTTCATGATGGATAAGGTAGGGGCCGAACTTTCCAATCTTGACATCCGGTACGTCGGTGAGCTGGGGCAACTGGACGGTTCGTGACTCTTCCGGCGAGATCTGACTCTCTCGCTCCTCCACACGTGACTTGAGCCCATCAGGTCCCAGGTAGAACCCCCTGAGATACTCGAGTCGATCCGCCTCACCATAGGCGATCCGGTCAAGCTCCCGCTCCAACTCAGATGTGAAACTGTACTCCACCAGGTAGTGGAAGTGCCGTTCCAGCAGCTGCATAACCGCATAGCCGGTAAACGTGGGGACCAGCGCGCTGCCGTGTTTCCGCACATAACCGCGTTCAAAAAGCGTACTGATGATGGTAGCGTAGGTAGACGGGCGCCCGATGCCTTCCTTCTCCAGCCGCTGGACCAGGCTTGCCTCCGTGTATCTGGCCGGGGGCTTGGTCTCATGGCATAGGCTCTCCAGCTCCGCAAGCGTGAGTGATTGCCCTTCGGCAAGCTCCGGGAGAAACGTCTCTTTGTCGTCAAGAGCGGCCTCAGGATCGTCCTTGCCCTCTACGTAGGCGCGGATGTAGCCCGGGAAGATGATGCGAGTGCCGGTGGCTGAGAAGACCGCATCGCCAACGGAGATCTTTGCGGTCATGCTGGACTTCTTGGCCTCCGCCATCTGGCAGGCCAAGGTCCGTTTCCAGATCAGCTCGTAAAGGTCCTTCTCCTTACCGGTCAGATCCGTCTCATTCGGATGCAGGAAGGTCTCTCCGGCCGGCCGGATCGCTTCGTGGGCTTCCTGCGCTTCCCTGCCGGACGCCGTGAACTGGCGTGCTTCGGGCGCCAGGTACTCCTCTCCGAATAGCTCGGAGATAGCGTTGCGCGCGCCGGTCAGCGCCTCCGCGGAGAGCGTTGGCGAATCGGTGCGCATGTAGGTGATGAACCCGCGCTCGTAGAGCCGCTGCGCCGTCCGCATGGTTTCCCGGGCGGAGAGCCGGAGCTTGCGGTTGCCCTCCTGTTGCAGGCTCGAGGTGATAAAGGGAGCGGCCGGACGGGAGCTAAACTGTTTCTCCGTGAGTTTGGTGACCGTCCAGGGCAGCTCTCGTAGCGACGTTGCAAGCTCTGTTGCCGCCGTCTGGTCCAGGACAATGACATCCCGGTCAGCCAACGGCGTGCCGACCAGCGGATCAAAATCCTTTCCTCCCGCCACACGTTTGTCGCGAACGCTCTCGAGCTTTGCCTCAAAGCCGGGCCGGCCGTCGACTGCATCTGAGAGCGTTGCCTTCAGGTCCCAATACACCGCCTTTCGGAACGCAATCCGCTCGCGCTCTCTGTCTACAATCAGCCTCAAGCCCGGAGACTGCACGCGTCCAGCGGAGAGGCCGTAGGCGATCTTCTTCCAGATGAGCGGGCTCAGTGTGTAGCCGTAGAGCCGGTCAAGGAGCCGGCGCGTCTCCTGGGCGTTCACCAGGTTCATGTCGATCTCTCGCCCGTGTTCCAACGCATGCTGGATGGCGGTCTTGGTGATCTCGTGGAACACCATTCGCTTAACCGGCACCTTCGGCTTGAGCACGTTGATCAAGTGCCAGGAGATGCTTTCGCCCTCGCGATCCTCATCCGTTGCCAGAAGGATCTGGTCAGCTTCCTTGACGTGCTTCTTCAGTTCCCGAACGATCTTGACCTTATCCTTTGGGGTGATGTACAGCGGCGTGAATCCGTTGTCCACGTCAATGCCCAACCGCGCCCATGGCTCCTGCTTGAGATCCTTCGGTATGTCTGACGCCTTCTGGGGAAGGTCCCTGATGTGGCCAATACTCGCCTCCACGTGATAGCCCGTGCCTAGGAAGCGGCGGATGGTGCGAGCTTTTGTTGGTGATTCGACGATGACCAGTGTTTTTGACGCCATACAAGATGCCTTCTCTCAGTAATAACGACCCAATGCATAGTACGTTCGGACGTTCGTGTAAAGGGGCGAATGCGCTCCGAACGCTACTTGTTGGCCTCTGACGAGCCGTTGTGGTGGAATCTACGGTAGTTCCGAGCGATTTCGCGCACGTCTACCCTCTGGGGCACCGGGTCATCCCCTCCTACAAACACCCCGCCAACGCAGCGGGTAACACGCCCCACACCGAGCAGCAGTCCCGCCGGTACGCCGTGGCGCATGATTGCCTCATACGTGTACTGTGAACAGGACGGATGATAGATGCAGCGGGGCGGAAGGAGCGGTGACACCAGTTTGCGGTACACCCAGATTGGTGATGCGAGCACCATGCGTGC
The DNA here is from genome assembly GCA_964437265.1 of uncultured Spirochaetaceae bacterium. Taxonomy (GTDB): domain Bacteria; phylum Spirochaetota; class Spirochaetia; order DSM-27196; family SLST01; genus CAYTGY01. The sequence continues at coordinate 3,246 of CAYTGY010000137.1, forward strand.
AATGCGCTTCCATGTGGGCACGGGCTTGAGCCCCGGCTGCGGCGGTTCAATCTTGTCTACCCTCTCTTGATGACGCATGACTGGTCCTGGTATCTTGTGAACGTAGCACTATTGGGGGTACGAAGCAAACCGTGAGCAAGAATAGCAGAGGTAGGTCTCGAAGACGCGGAGACCGAAAAAAACGCAGCGAGAAGGGCCAGGAGCCGCAGCAGAAGCAGCAGGACGGTGTCGCCGCGCGTCCAAGCGCTCGGCGGGGTGTAAAGAAGCGCGCGTTTGATCCGGAGAAGCACTTCATGCCAAAGCCGGTTCCCAAGCGCGACTATGAGCCGTGCCCAATCTCAGGCGAGCCCATCAAGAATATCCTCACGGCGATCATGCATCCGCAGACCGGGCGACCCGCGAATTTCGAAAGTGTCCTTCAACAGCTCGAGCAGCACGAGCAGCTGGAAGAGAACGAACGGATCTGTTATCTGGGCAAGGGCGAATTCGGCATTGTCCAGGAGAATCCCAACGGCAAGCCTCGCTTCACCATTCGCAAGCGTATCTCCTACGAAGAGGAGAGTAATCGCTGTGATTGGCGCAAGGAGCTTAGCCCCGGCATATCCCGCGACTACGATCCGCACCCCGAGCGGCTGTCCGAGCTCTACAAGGAAGCGGAGGAGGTAGTGGGCAGCAACGGCTTTGGCCGCTCACAGGCTCCCTCCATATACCTCCCCAAGAATGACTAGCTGAATTGCACAACCAGTAAGGATTGACTATCATTGCGCGCAATGGCGAGTCTCCCGTCGGTGCTCCGCGGCGCCCGAATCCACATGGTGGGAATCAAGGGTACCGGGATGACGGCTCTTGCCGAGATCCTCGTGTCACATCATGCGGACCTGTCTGGATCGGACACCGACGAACGGTTCTACACAGATGAGATTCTCAATCAGCTACCGGTTCTGGTATGCGAAGGCTTCTCCCCGGCGAATCTACCCCAGGGGACCGAGCTGGTAGTCTACTCCGCCGCCTACGACCCCCAGACACACCCGGAGCTTGTGGCCGCGGCCGCGCGTGGCATTCCCGCGATGACCTACAGCGAGGTGCTGGGGGCGCTCTCCACCCGTGCTCCGTCGGTTGCGGTTGCCGGCGTGCACGGCAAGACCACAACAACCGCAATGATCGCCCGGGCGGTCCAGCACGCGGACCGTCCGGGCACGGTTGTGGCCGGCAGCGCGCTCGCGAATCTCCACGGTCGCTGCACCTACACCGGCGGAGATGCGTTCTTTGTCGCTGAGGCGTGCGAGTACCGGCGCAACTTCCTCTCGTTTTCCCCACACATTCTGGTGCTCACCAGCATTGAGGCAGACCACCTGGACTACTTCAGGGATCAGGAGGATCTGCACACGGCGTTCGGTGAACTGAGCGACCGCATGCCGAACGGTGGCGTGCTTCTGTGGTGCGCGGATGATGCCGGGGCATCGCGGTTGGCACGCGAGGTTGGCGACCGCCGCGGCACCGCGATTCGGCGCATAGCGTACGGGCGGCAGGCTGCTGGCCGGTACGCCGTTACCGGCATGGTGAGCCGGCCCGGGCGGCAGCAGTTCACCCTGTCCGGCTTTCCTGAGCCATTCACGCTGCAGGTCCCGGGTGTCCACAATGTGCTCAATGCCGTTGCGGCAATTGCGGTGATGGAGCTGTTACCGGGGGTTGCCGGTCCTGACGTGCAGGCGGTTGAGGTGTCGGTGCTGCGCTCCGCGCTTGCCGGGTTTACCGGCACACGACGGCGGAGTGAGGTGATTGGTGAAGTCGGCGGCGTGCTGGTCATAGATGACTACGGCCATCACCCAACGGCGATCACTACCACGTTGGCGGGATTACGCGCATTCTATCCGGGCCGGCGGTTGGTCCTGGATTTTATGTCCCACACCTACACACGCACCAAGTCTTTGCTTCGCGAGTTCGCGGAGAGCCTGGCCTGCGCAGATGAGCTTGTCCTGCACCGGATTTACGCCTCAGCGCGGGAGACTGACCCCGGCGATATCACCGGAGAAGACCTGGCTACAGCCGTACGCCACGCGAACCCTAACCTGCGGGTCCACTACGTATCGCAGCCTGAGGAGGCGCTGAAACCGGTTCTTGAGATCGTTCAGCCGGGAGACCTTTTTGTGACCATGGGGGCCGGCAACAACTGGCGTCTGGGACGGATGGTGCTCGACGCATTGAGCACTCATGCCACGGGAAGCGGAGTACAACAATGACCAGCATGACGGGATTCGGCTACAGCGAGCGAAGCGACGACGCGGTCTCCGCAAGTGTGGAAGTGAAGTCGGTAAACAACCGGTACCTTGATGTCAATGTCTCGCTGCCAAACGGGATGGCGGTGTTGGAGCCGCGCATCCGGCTGGCTGTTGGAGAGGTTGTGCACCGGGGCAGGGTTGAAGTGACCGTGCGCGTGCGCGAGTTTCATGAGACCGCGGTTGTGCACCTGGACACGAGCGCACTTGCCGCCTATCAAAGCGCCCTTACGCAACTCAAGGATGAGACCGGCTGTGAGGAGCCGCTGCGACTCTCCCACTACCTGCGGATGGAAGGCATCCTGCGCATGGAACGCGAGCGGGACGCAGAGGGCTACTGGTCGGTCGTTGAGCCGCTGCTTGCCAATGCGCTCGAGCAGTTCCGCAACAGTCGGAACGAAGAGGGCGCCGCGCTTCGCGGCGATATTGAGTCTCAGGTCGCTCGGATAGCGGCAGGGCTCTATGTCATTGAGACACACGCCCCGCAGATTGAACAGAACGTGCGGACCTCACTGGGGCAGCGTTTCGCGGAGGTGGTGGGCGACGGGGTTGAAGAGAGCAGGATGCTCGCGGAGGTTGCCGTGCAGCTGGCGCGGTTTAGCATCAATGAGGAGGCGGTGCGGCTCAACGCGCATCTGGAAGCGATCACCGAGGCTGTCCGCGGCGCCGACGCCGGCTCCGGTGTGGGTAAGCGCCTGGACTTCATCTGTCAGGAGATCAACCGCGAGATCAACACCATTGGCTCCAAGAGTACCGTCCTAACAATCAGCGAACAGGTGATTGAGGTGAAGGACGCGCTTGAGAACATCCGCGAGCAGCTTCGCAACGTGGAGTAGCGAGCCATGAAAATCGCAATCTCCGGAAAAAGCGGCTGCGGCAACTCCACGGTGAGCCGTATGGTGGCGAACCGGCTGGGGTATCATCTGGTAAACTACACGTTTCACTCTATTGCTGAAGAGATTGGCGTCAGCTTTGACCGGATGTGCGACATGGCGGAAGCCGACGACAAGTGGGACCGGTACCTTGACCGCCGTCAGGTGGAGATGGCCCGGCAAGGAAACACGGTCTTGGGGTCGAGACTGGCCATCTGGGTGCTCGAAAACGCGGATCTGCGGGTTTATCTCACCGCCCCTCCGGAGGTTCGCGCGAAGAGGATTCAGAACCGCGAGGGCGGCCGTTTTGAGGATGTGCTCAAGCGCACCCTCGAGCGTGACCGCAGAGACCGGGACAGATACCTGCGTCTCTACGGGCTTGACAACAACGAGTACTCGTTTGTGGATGAAATCATTGACACGGAGAACCGCACCCCGGACCAGATAGCGGATCACATTGTGACGCTGGCCCGGGAGCGCGGTGCATAGGCATGGGCCGCCCTACTCGGCGGCCCCTTCTGCGAGCGCTTCATCAAACGCTCGCCGCATACGGTCCAGCTTGCCGCGGGCAATCAAGAACTCGCTCCGTCCATCTCTGAACACCGCGTAGAAGTTTGAATCGTAGGGCACAAACTCAACGCTTCGCGAGGAGCCGTCGGTCAGGTTGTAGGCAACCGTGACTGCCGGCTCGCGGTACGTCGGCGTCTCTGGCGCCTCCGCGTCAAAGAGCAGCCCGATTGCCCACTGGTAGAGGTCCCTGAAGAGCTCCTCGTCTATCTCCTCTCCGTTGAGGTAGAACGTCTCAATGGGCTCGATTGGCTCTCCGTCCTCGTTGGTTGCCCCCTCTTCAGGCGGCTCTCCGCCCGGCCACTCCCGCTCTATTGAGCCGACGTAGCGTGCATCGCGGTACTGGACCACGAAGTTGTCCACCAGATCGATGTTCAAGATGAGCGAGAACGAGGAGATGAGCGAGTAGGGTGTTGTTGCAATGAGATCCTCCGCTCCACTCATCACGAAGACGCTTTCCCCGAAGGCGAAGGTCGCGTAGCGGCCTCCGTCGGTCTGCTCGCCAAAGAGAACCTGAAGCCGGTTCTCCGGATCATCAATCCGAAGCCTTGCGCGCGGTGGATTGAGCCCGTAGCGCCGGAGATCCTGCGGATTGTCGTCAACGAATCTGATGATCCGCAGGCTGCTCAGCGCGGTCCCGAGCGTTTCCATGAACTGCGTGTTGAACGCATGGACTCTCCGGTACGGCTGCTCCACCACGTACATGTTGTTCTTGAGCTCCGGGTCCTCGTCGAACTCGGCTTCTTCGGTCCGGCGAACCACAATTCGGCGTCCGTTCAGATTGTCAATTTCCACACGTGTAATCTGCTGCGGGTCAACCTGCGGGATCGACTTGTCGCGCAGATCATCCATGGTGTAGAAGAACGGGGTAATCCACGTATTGTAGACCAGGTACACGCTCTCGCTGTCCGCGGTCTTGACATAGTAGCTGTCGCGCGCCGGTGTGGAATCGCCAATCAGCAGCTTCGTCTCACCTTCTTCTGTCTGCCGGACGGTGACCGTTGCCTGTGGCTGATCCAACCCATACTGCGCCAGGTCCTCCGCTTCCTCCGCTATGGTCCTGCGGGCGGAAAGACTGGAAGCCCCGCTCACAATCCGGTTGACCCGGCTTGCGGTGAACTTCACATCGTACGGGTAGACCGGCCGGAAGCCGTTGTCCCCGGCCGACTCAATGGATAGCTGCTCCGCGCCTCGCTCAATGGTCACCTGCTCAATCTGGTCCCGTGGGATCTCGAGCAAGGTAGTACGGTCCTCATTCGGTGTGAACGCCGGCGTGGCTTCCTCCGGCGGGCGGTCCCGCAACAACACAAGAGCCACCACAAGCCCGGCGATCACCACTGCGGCGCCGATGAGGGTGTAGCCTCGTCGTCTCATCGGTGCCTCCTACGCAGCCAGACCACCAACCCGGCAATCAGAATTGCCAGCGGAATGAGCACCGTGAACAGACCCGCAAAGATCAGCTTCTGACGGCCGGTCATCTGCATGGGGAACTGCAGCGTGGTCTTTGGCCGGATGGAGATGGTCTCCTCCTGGTCCTGCAGCCAGTTGAGCGCGTTGATGAAGAAGTCCAGGTTGGG
>CAYTGY010000138.1:0-8509 GCA_964437265.1 uncultured Spirochaetaceae bacterium
GAGCACGCCGGGGGATCCCGGTGCCACAATGTCCTCGACGAGCGTACCCATCTTGTTTGTAAGGTCGCCCCACTTGCGGTTCATCTCTCGGGCTTGGCGGCGGGACTCGTCCTTGAACTCCGACATCTCGTCCTTGAACGCACGCATCTCGTCCTTGAACTCGGTCATCTCGTCCTTGAACGCACGCATCTCGTCCTTGAACTCGGTCATCTCATCGTGAAATGCGTCGTGTTTCTTCGCGAGCTCTTCCACCGCTCGCTCGGTCCGTAGTTGGGCGTAGGCCAACTCTTTGAGCGCGGTCTCGAGTTCGGATACGCGTGGCTCCAGTGACGTGGACATACCTTACTCCATCACAATAATACACCATTGACGTCTCCCCGGTCACCCTTGCTCGCGCCCTCCGGCACTGCTATGCTACGTTCCAGAGGAGGCGCGCATGGTTCTCTCCATTGTCATGACCATCCTTGGGGCCGGCTTGGTTCTCATCGGCGTGATTGGGTGTGTGATCCCCGCGCTGCCGGGCCCGATCTTTGCGTTTCTGGCGCTCATTCTGATCTCCATCCCCGGAGCGTGGGAGCTGTACGCGGTCTGGCTGCTCATCGTGCTCGGTGCGCTTGCCGTAGCCACCATGGTGCTGGATAACGTGCTACCGGCTATGTCCAGCAAGAAGGCCGGCGCCGGGAAGGCCGGAGTCTGGGGAAGCGTGGTGGGAATGATTCTGGGCAGCTTTGTGATCCCTCCATTTGGCACCATCATCGGGGCCTTCGTTGGTGCACTCCTCTTTGAGATCCTCTTCAACAAAGAGAACAAGGATCCAATGAAGGCCGCGTTGGGAGTCTTCAACGGTACTATGCTTGCTATTCTGCTCAAGCTCCTGGTAACCGGCGTTACCGGGTTCTACTTTGTCCGTGGCGCCATTCAACTGTTTCGGGCGTGAATAATCGGATCGCCGGGCCGGTATCTCTACATGACGGAGGGTGGAAATGACGTGGCTGCTCTCGCTGTATATTGGCGCTACCGTGTTCGGTGTCGGGGTGACGCTGATCGACTTTCTGGGCCTCTTGGGCGACCAGGAGGGCGACGCTGATGATGGCGGCGCGGAGGCGCTGGACTCCGACGGCGACGCCATTGAGGCTGACTTGGATGCGGACTCCGACGGTGATGCCGGCGACGTGGAAGAAGGCGGTTCGGTTGCCGGCCACGACATCCGCCGGCGCCGCAGTATCATCCTGCGGATCATGACCGCGCTTCGTTCGCTCGTGTACTTCTCGCTTGGGTTCGGTCCGGTGGGATGGTTCGCGCTCTCTACCGGTCAGTCAACGGCGATGTCGCTGGCCTATGCCGCGCCGGTGGGTGGCGTGGTATTGCTGGGTGCGCGGCTGCTGCGCCGGGTGCTGCGAAGCGAACTGACGTCGGAGATCAAAGAGAGCGATCTTCTCATGGAGAAGGGAACGGTGACGGTGACGGTCAATCCGGGACAACTGGGCCGGGTGCGGGTAACCGTCGGCGGGGCGTACGCTGATCGGTATGCTCGCGGGAAGGATCTGGAAGAGCCGCTACGGCCAGGCGAGCTGGTGCGAGTGGTTGAGGTCAGCGACGAGTGTGTGTACGTGGAGCGAGAATCGAGCTAGGCTCGGAAGGAGTAGTTCATGGAAGACTTTATTGCGGATTTCCTGCTCCAGGGCGGCGGAGGGTACATTGGTGGTGTGATTGGCATCATCGCCTTCTTCGTCATGGTGGGATTCATGAAGTCGATCATCAAGGTGCAGCTGCCGGATCAGTTGCTGGTGGTCACCGGGCGTAAGAAGACGCGCCAGGGCAAGACATTCGGCTTCAGCGTGGAGCGTGGAAGAACGGTTAAGGTGCCGTACTTCCAGTCGGTCCAACACCTTGACCTGGGTGTCTTCCCCATCAACGTCCGGGTGGAAGGCGTCAATTCGGCGAACGGAATCACCGTCGGAGCGGATGCCACCGCGTGTGTCTGTATTGACGACGACGACGAGGGGATGCTGTACTCGGCGGTCGAGCGTCTGATGGGCAAAGACCGCGAGCAGATCAAAGACCAGATCCAGCAGACGCTGGTCGGTAATTTCCGTGGAGCGCTCAACAAGGCTACGCCGCTGGAGGCGATCGGCATGGCGGAAACCAGCGACGATGAGGCGGAGATTGGCGAAGCCGGGGCGGCGATCGAGCGTGGTGAACGCGCCCAGTTCAGGCAAGAGCTTCTCAGGGATATCAATAGCGATCTGTCGAGCTTCGGAATGAAAGTCGTCTCGGTGAGTCTTCAGAAGATCTGGGACACTTCCAACTACATCGCGAACCTGGCCCAGAAGACACTTGCCCAGAAGCGACAGCAGGTGGAGATAGAAGAGGCCAGACTGCGGGCGCGTGCGGAGAAGGCGGAGAGCGACGCTGAGCGTCGTATCAAACTGGCTACCGCAAAAGCTGATGAAGAGATCATCGCTGCGCGTGAGAAGCTGGAAGTCTACCGGCGGGAAAGCGTTGCTTCGATTGAGCAAGGCCGGCTTCAGGCGGACCATGCTATTGGGGAGGCGCAGAACCGCGGTGAACGGTTGGTCCAGGAGCAGCGCGTTGAGCTGCAGAAGCTTCAGAACCGCTCAAAGGTCACCCTTGGAGCGGAGGCCGACGAGCGAGCGGCGGAGACCATCGCCGAAGGTGAACAGCAGGCGACCGAGATCATTGAGCAAACGCGAAACGACATTCTTCGCCAGAAGGTGGAGATGTTGGCAAAAAGCGGCCGCGCCGGGACCGCAGTGCTGTTCATCCAACAGCAACTGCCGCACCTCTTTGAGTCGTTTAAGCAGTACGCGGAAGGGATTGATATTGATTCACTGGTGGTCATGGATGACGACCGCGGCTTCAACGGGGCGGTAAACCGGGGGCCGGCTGCATTTGTCGATTTTCTGACCCAGTTCTCAGACGCACTCGGCGTCAACGTCCACGACTTTGTTGGCGAACGCGCCGGTGCGGCGACCGGAACGGGGGCACAGTCATGACGCTGTTCATAACCACGCTTCTTGGACTGTCGATCATTGCAATCCTGGTCCAACTCATCACCAAGATGCGCATTGTTGGTGGAAACGAGCTGGGCGTTGTCTCCGGCAAAGGTGGCGCCAAGGGATTCCGGAGCCTAAGCGGCGGCCGGGCGTTCGTCATCCCGCTGTTCAACCGGTTCGCGAAGCTGGACCTTACCCCGCACACCATTGAAGTCCGGGTTGAAAGCGCCATCGCCGCAGGCGTGGTTCCGCTCAATGTAAAGGCCACCGTGAGCTTCGCAATCGCCTCAAATGAGGCGGGCCGTGAGCGTGCGGTGACACGGATCCTCTCGCTGGCAGACGATTGGGACTACCTGCGCAAGACTGCCAGCGACATCATAGAGGGTCACCTTCGTGACTCAATAGCCAGCATCACGCCTGAGCAGGTGATGAAGGACAAGGACACGCTGGTGGCAAAGATGATCAATGTCTGTAAGGGCGACCTTGAGAACATTGGCCTCGAGATCACCACCATGAACATTGCAGACGTGGACGATCACCGACTCGATGGCGTGGATGAGCCGGACCTGTACATCGCGTTGCTCAAGCGCGTCCAGACCGCAAATGCGGAGACCAAGGCGCGTGAGGCCCGGGCGAACGCACGCGCGGCCAGCGTTGAGGAAGAACAAGCTCGACGGGCGGAAGTCCAGGTCCGTGCGCTGGAGAATGAGCTTGAGAACCTGACGGCGGAAACGCGCGTCAAGGTCAAAGAGGAAAACCAGCGACGCGTGGTGGGTCTGGAGCAGGCTCAGCGGGACGCTGCCGCCAAGGTTGAAGGTCTCAAGCAAGAGATCGAGGCGGAACGTCAGGGCATCGAGATGCTCGCGAAGAAGTATGAGGCAAGCATCGTTACGCCGGCGCTTGCGGAAAAGGACCGCCAGATTCTGGCCGCGCGCGCTCAGGCGGCGCGAATTCGCGGTAGGGCACAGGCGGAGATCGATCAACTCAAGAACACAATGGAGATTATTGCAGCCGGCGGTTCCAGCGGTGTGGACACCTATGTGCTCGAGAACTTTGAGCGGTTGATTGGGCCGTTCGCGGAGACGCTCGGGTTCTTCCCCACCAAACACATCTCCGTCATCACCGGTGCGGAGGGCGATCACCAGCCCATCTCAGCGATCCATCCCAACGCCGTGGCGGAGGAGCGGAACAAGATGCTTGGCGGGGTGCTTTCTGAAGCGCTGAACCGGGCCACGGCCGGCGTCGCCACTGCGGCTCCGCCGACCGGCGAGGGTAAGCCACGGAAGGCAGGCAGCGAATAAGGCTCTACCGGCGTAGGAACGCGCGGTCAAATTGCAGGCGCACGCTCCGGATTCGGACGTGCGCCGTTTTTGTTTCCGCGCTCTGATCCCCACCATCTGGGAAGAGATCGCCGCTCAACACAAATCCTGCAAGCCTCAGCTCAGGAGCGTAGGCCGGGTAGTCGGAAAGCCGCGTGCCCTCCCGGTCACGGACGCTGTCCACGTAGCGCGCGTTGGTCAACGCATAGTGCCGCCAAGAATCCGGCGCCAGGTGGCCCAGCCGCATCACGGTCTCCTGTTCGTCCTGGTCCCGTAAGACAACAGCCAAGCCCAGGTGGTCACGGTCACTCCAGATCTCCGCGGAAAGCGTGTTCCAGACGCCCACGTTCTCCACGGTGGGCGGAAGCGTGCCGGCGATCAGAATCGCAACTCCGTGGGTGTCCTCCGGCATCCGTTCTGCGTCCAAGACCATCTGCAGAGCTCCATCCTCTATGTGAACCGCAACTGCGCCGGTCAAGGCCGGCGTGCCGGATGGGAGGTACGTGGCGGACCAGTCCGCCTGCGGCCACGGGGCTGAGAAATCAGCCAACGTCGCCTCGTCTGCGGCTACGGGTGCGGTGGCGCAGATGAGCATTCCCAGGACGGCAATTGCGTGTTTCATTCGCCAATCACTTCCAGCTGCATGAGACCGATCAACGTGGTGTCATGCCGCGGTAACCCGTCCTGGGGCAGGTAGAAGTGGATCGCCTCCAAGGTCGGTCTACGCAGGGTTTGATCTGCGCTGAAGTACATCATCCGCGTCCCAGAGAAACCGAGATACCCCATGAAGAGCTCAGTGATTATGCCGGATCCATCCCGAAACACCACACCTACACCAACCCGCTCACTTCGCCCGTACACGGTCAGCTGGACGGCGCGCACCGTCGAGATAGAGTCAAAGCTGATTGGATCGCGTACCACGAGGCTGTAGTAGCTAGGCGCCGGAACCGGCGGCCGAGGCAGCCGTAGCTCGAGCATGGTCTCAGACTCGCCGTACGCTTCCACGGTCACCACGCTTGTCTCAGGCGTACGTGTTGGCGTGCTGTACCCGTCACCGGTCAGAAGCAGTGCCTCCGGGGGCATCCCGACAAAATGGACCGTGATGCGCTCGGCAAACAGAATACCCGTCAGCCCGCCAAGAAGAAGCGCCATGATCAACAGCCGTCGCTTGCGAGTTGCTCCGTTCATCGGCCGGCTCCATGACGAAGTATGGCTGCGGCTGCCGCAACACGGACGAACGGGTCGTCGTGGTCCAGGAACGTGAGTAGCACAGCCTGGGCGGCCGCGGCCTCCGTGGTGCCCGCCCGGTTCCCCAACGCGTCCAACAAATCTGACAGCACTACCGCATCCACCTCTGATCTTGCATGCCGCTCCAGCTCTTGAACCGTAAGGCCTGTCTCATTCCCCTCGCGCGCCACCGACTCCGCGGCGAGGCGCCGGATGTTGACGTCCGGGTCCGTCAGCAGCTCCCGCCGCAGTGTCGTTCCGGCCGGTGACGCCGGGCCGCTCAATGCCACCGTGACATACCGGTACCGCATCCTCGGCGGGAACGAGCCAAGCTCTTCCAGGACGGTCCGAGCGTCATTCAGGGTTGCCGCGCCGGCGTAGATCCGGGCTACCGCGCCGTTCATCCGTGCAGAGCGTAGCGGTGCGTAGTACTCTGGGTCCTGTACCACCACGGTCGCAGGCTGCGGTATGCCGTGTTTGGAGACCGCCTCTTCCGTAGGTGTGAACCTGAGCTGGGGAGCAGTAACGTGGTGTCGCACCACCGCATCAGTGTAGCCAAGCCTGAACAACAGGGCTTGGAACAGCAACTCGTCAAGTGTGTAGCTACGGTCAACCACCTGACGTCCCTCCAGCACTCCGCCTGCGTCCTCCATGGCGTAGCGGAGCATGGCTGTTGGAAGTCCGCGTTCATGCAGGTGCTCATGCAGGAAGCGCAGATCCTCGGGTGAGCCGTCTCCGGTACCGGGCTCCCAGCGGAGCAACTCGAGGTACCGCTCCTCGCCGGTCGCCAGGTAGAATTCGGCAAGCATGACGGTGATGATGCGTTCGGTGTCAGGTCCCCGTTCACCGGAGGCGATTCTCGCGTAGAACACATTGTCAAAGGTTGGGATCTTTTCAAACCCGATCACGGCGAAGAGTTGGTAGAGGTCGAAGGTTTCTAGGACACGATCGTTGTGTGCTCGAAGCCAAGCGACGGTCTGGACTGGGGCGAGTGCGTACATCGACTCCAGCGCATCATAGCAGTACATCCTGAACCCAGGCTCCTGGCCGCCGGACGGTTCCAGGGGACCGAAGAGCGATTGGAGCGTCCCGAACGTCTCAGCGTCTCCCGCATACCGCATTGCGCGAATCGCCTGACGCTTCACCACGATGTTGCTCGATCCAAACCCGGCCTCAACCACGGCTCTTGCCCGGGCAAGCTCTGCCGGCGGCGGGTTTTGAGCGACGACAGGCCGGCCGTACGCCATACACATGAGCACGGAGAGTCCGAGGCTGATGGCGGGTCGGGTGTTGAGTCTACGCATACCTCACCAGGTGTTCGGGATCATATCAGCGTCCCGATACGCCGCACCGCCCTGGTCCGAAACCGCGGTGATCGCGTCAATCCCCAGTTCAACCGCATGTGCGGTGCCTGGGCCAATTACGAGCTCCAGCCCGTGAAAGGTGAGTCCCCGCTGTGCACGGTCTGGCGCGGTCTGGGCGATCTGCCAGGGTACCACAAGCGAATAGCGTCGCCATCCCGTGACCATCTCATGCGCCGGTGGGATCTTGTACTCAATGCCGTGGAAGTCCGTCAGTACTGCCCGAACACCAATGGCGGTGTCTCGGTCACAGCTCAGCCAAGCGTCAATCGTCTTTACCGTACCCGGGATCACCGTGGGTTCTGCCAGAAGAATCTTGACGCGTCGCGTTCGTTCAGCCCGTGCAACGAACAAATGGATCTGAAGGAACTCCGATGAACCGTCGGTCTCCTCTCGAACGTACCCATCCACCTGTTGCCGGTACGCTGACACGGCGTCCGCCGGGATCACCCACCGCACGCGTTCCTCATCCACCGGCGCAACCATTACCTCATCCAGCACGTGCTGAGCGCTTACCTGGATCGGATTCAGCATTCCCCCCATCAAGACCAGCACTGAAGCGAGGTGCACGGCGCGCGCGTACGTCTTGAACGGTGTCACCATGTGCTCACCACCGCCGTAATGTTGTCAAAGTAGTAGTAGATCCATTCGGGTTGCAGGTCCAGCGGGCCGGCTTCGATGATGAATCCGTCAAAGAGGACCCCGGGAGGCAATGGAGGCAGCTGGACCGTCATACGTTTCCAACCCATGTGGGTCAGCGTTCCCATGTGCGCGATGCCAAGCGGGTCGCCCTCTGCATCGCGGAGAACGACCGTAAGCCGGTGCCGGTAGTTGTGCGCCTGCACCCACACAGATACCGTGACGACCGAGTGCTCGCCAACCGGGATTGGCCGGGGAGGCTGCACAACAACGCGCGCGTGCGTTGGTGTATCTGTCTGGAACTTGATGCCGAGCGCTCGTTGCTCCTCGGGGCGAGTTGCCGCATCCGGGATCTCCGGTCCGCCGTCTACATAGCGCAGCTGGGCGTGGACCTCAGCCGTTGTCCCCTCAGCCGTTACCCGCCACGCTTCTGGCTGGTCAAAGCGTTCAACTGCGATGTCTTGGAATAGGCCTGATTGTGCGTGTCCCAGGGCGGAGAGGAGGATCAGCGCGCCCGGAATCAGCCGGCGAAGAGCGTCTCGGCAAGCCATAGGCAGACAATACTATAGTGCGCCTGCCCCCGTTTCGCAAGGATTGGGGACAGGCGCCAGGCTATTGGTGTGATTCAGCGTCGCTACTGGACGCGCTCAAAGGCGCCAATGTCTATCCCGGCGCCCTGCGGACGCGCCACGCCGTCAAAGTCGTCTTCCGGCGCATGCTCGTCCGTCCCGGCGTCAATTGCCGGCGCGCCGGCAACCAGCGAGAAGTCGAGTGCGACTGCATCCGTGAAGAGGGTAGCCGCGGTCTCAATGGCGTTGGTGCCATGGGTCTCTCCGTCAGCGCCGAACACCGCTTCGGTGAAGAGGTTGTAGTCCACCGTTACCACGCCGCCTCCCACTAAATGTTACGAGGCAAAGCTCGTTAAGCTTGCAGACAAACTTCATAA
>CAYTGY010000139.1:0-8503 GCA_964437265.1 uncultured Spirochaetaceae bacterium
GCCCGGATTACGACTTCTTCAGGCTACCATCGCTCGTGCTGAGACGAAATGCGCATTTCGCAACGGACTTGAACAAATCCCAACTCCATCACCGAGCGTGGTGCGTTGCTGGACTCAGAAGAGGACAGTCGTGGGAAGATTGACCTTGCCCTGGTCCCAAAGAACGATGCCGCCGCCTGAGCCCTCGCTGTAGCACGCTGTGGCCGCTTGGGTGGATGGCAACCCGGCGGCAGCCATTCACGCGTTGACTTCTACCGGCAACACGCGCCGCTGGCCGGAATCGCGGGGTGGAGCGGCTACTATCTTCGGTGCCGTCTCACCTGCGGTGACCATCTTGCGGACCAGTCGATCCCGCAGCGCGTTGGCAACCTCGCGGTGTGAGTGTAACCCGATGAGATTCGTCAGCTCGTACGGGTCGCACTGAAGGTCATAGAGTTCAGCCTCTGCATAGCAATCCGAGCCACGATCGTGGACCCCGTCCTTGTCGGCCGCGATCACAGCATACTTCCAACGATGTGTGCGAATAGCACGCCCGACGTGCGACTCACTGATCTGGATCAGGACGTCATCAGGCCAGCCGCATCGCTCACCACGCACCAGCGGCAACACTGAGCGTCCCTCCATCGAATCGGGTGCTGGGATAGACGCCGCATCCAAGAGAGTGGGTGGAAGGTCGACGATGCTTACGAGCTCCCGCAATGCCCCGCCCGCAAAAAAACCGGGCCCAGTGATTACGGTCGGCACCCGGATAGAGCTGTCGTGACACGAGCGCTTGTACTCAGAGTTGCGGGTCTTGAAGTGACACCCGTGATCCGAGCTGAACAGAACAATGGTGTCATCGCGCAACCCAAGACTTTCGAGTGCATCGAGCAGGCGCCCATAAGCCTCATCGATTCGCTTTACCATTCCGAGATAACCGCTGAAGTGCTGGTACGCTGAGCCACGGAGGGCTGCAAGGTCGGGCGGCAACCAGGTTCCGGCATACTGCTCGCGGTACCCTCTCGGCGGGACAAAGTCGTCAAGATCGTTCTGATGATGAGGCTCGAGTAGCGAAACGAACACGAAGAACGGCTCGTCTGCGTGGTTGTCAACGTAGCGGATCGCCGCGTCGGTGATCGCGTCGACGCGATACCCGGGCAGTCTCACCTCGTCATCGTTGTCGTCAAACACCACCGTATCATAGGGTCGAGAAGTAGCTTCGAGCGCGTTTGCCGCGAGCCAGTCCGCGTAGCCTCCGCGCTCGCACACAGGGACGGGATCTCGAGACCCCAGGTGCCACTTACCGAAATACGCCGTTCGATAGCCGGCGTCGCGAAACAGCCGACCCAGAGTTGGAAGGCTCGAGTCCAGAGCGATGCCGTTCGTGAAGACTCCGTGGTTGGTGGCGTACAGCCCGGTCTGGAGGCATGCACGGGCCGGACCGCAGATGGGCTGACACGTAAACGAGTTTGTTACGTGTGTTCCAACAACCGCCTCACGATCGAGGTTCGGAGTCACTCTCAGCGGGTTACCGTGTGCGTGCATCATGTCCCAACGCTGTTGATCGGTGAAGAATACTACAACGTTCTTGCGACTCATCTCATCCTCTCTTGTCAGCTATCCTCAGCTCTGCCCCAATCACATGAAGCGGCGTACTCTACGACGGGCCGAACCGCGGAAGGTAGTGCATGCCACACCGAAAGCCGTTGGTCTAGCGTCAGCGTAACCATGTGTCGAACCACTCAAATGCCTGATTCTGCATGTCGCGGTCGAACTTGTGTGGTCCGGGGTAGTACTCCATTCGGAAACCGTCCTGTTGCCCGTGGCACGCGTAGACTTCGCTCAGAATTGTTTCAGCTCGACGGACGTAGCTCAGCGTGAATAGCGGGTCTTCCGTCGTGGCCTGCACGAGTGACGGCAGCGGAGCCCGCATTCCGAGCACTTCCGGATAATCGATGTATCGCGGCAGTCCCGGCACGTAGGTCATCCACGTGTGGGTGTGGCTTGTGTGAAGAACCAGATCTGTCCAGGTGGTCATGAATCCCGCAGTCACCGAACACGCGATTCGATCGTCCATGCCTGCGAGGTAGTTCGTACGGAGCCCGCCTCCGGACAGTCCGCCACACCCGACGCGACTCGGATCGACGTCGGGGCGTGAGACCAGGTAGTCGAGCGCAGTTAGATCATCGCCCAGAAACACAGCCGGCCATGTGATGCCGGCGGCAAACAGCGACTTCGCAATGGTGCCCTCGCACTGCGAAGCGAAATGGTTGTACGTGGAGATTTCGGCAGCGCTCGGCTCGCCGGTTTTGGGTAGATCGTACGTGTAATCTCGCGAGTCATTCCGGTCCTCTGGGCGCAGCTCGCTTGCTTCACTCTGCGATAGGAGCCGCGTGGCAACGTATCCCGGCAATTCAGAAGGGTTTATTCTTCTGCTTCCGAAAAGGAACGCATCCGGCACCAGGACCGCATACCCCCGATGGGCCAGTTCATTTGCCCACGGCCGGTTACCATAGTACTCCTTACGAAATGAGGAGACGAACTGATTGCAGTCGTCTTGTATCTGAGCGATCTTCTGCCATCCAATGTGTTTGACGCCGCCATGATCATGGAACGCGATGATCGCGGGCAGGCGACCTCTCGCATCGGCCGGTTTGAGGAAGACGGAACGTGTGGGCGGTCCGTATCCCACGTTCCACTCCAGTAGCTCGAAATGCAGACCGTCGTAGGTCCCGGACTGGATGACGTGAGAGTGCAATCGCAGGGGGCGTTGGACGAAGTCCAGACCGCTCAGTTCGGCGAACTTAGCGCGAAGCGCGGTTCGCCATGACATTGCGTCCTCCCTATGCGCGGAACGATAGGACATTGGACCCGGAGCATCCGGCACCAACTCTGCGGCCCAGGCTCCGTACGATCCAAGCATGTTCGGTACTGCGGTGTCTTGTGCTTCCATTCTGATTTCCTTGTCCTTATCTCCAAGCCCAAATCGCCCGATCATGGTCATTCGGGCCGATGTAACTATCCCTTGACCGCGCCGATGCTGACGCCTTCGATGATCTTCTTCTGGAACCCGATATAGACCAGAATACTCGGAAGCATGACGATCACGATTGCAGCAAACATCGTGACCCAATCGGCCCGCTGATACTGTACCTTCTGAAGGTTGTATAGCCCAACCTGAAGCGTCTTCTTGTAGTCGGAGATCAGCAGGATCAGCGAAAAGTATATCTCGCTCCAGCAGTTGATGAAGTTGATAATCACCAACGGGATGATTCCCGGCATGGATAGCGGCAACATGATCCTACCAAAGAGGGAGAAACGGTCGCATCCGTCGACTATTCCCGCCTCCTCGATCTCGGTTGGAATTGTACGGATGAAATTGATGAGCATGAAGACCGAGAACGGCATCATGTTGACCATGTTCACGAGCACGAGCGCGGCCCGATTGTCTATCATGTTGAGTGCTTTCAGCTGGATAAACAGCGGTATGATCCCAGCGATGCCGGGTATCATGATACCCGAGATGTACAGGACCGTGACGAGCCGGTTGAGCCGAAACCGATACCGTGCAAGGACGTACGCCGCCATGGTCGCAAAACACAACACCAACACAACGGATGCGATGGTGATAGTGACGCTGTTCAGGAAGTACTGGGATATGTTTGCGCGAGTCCACGCATTCGCGTAGTTTACGAAGTTTAGATGGGAAGGCGGCGCGAAGATGTCATCAAACAGATCGGCGTTTGTCTTCAGGGAGGAGAACAACGTCCACACAAGCGGATAGACGACCACAATCGAGTATGCGACCAGTACCATCCGTGAAGTGATCGCGGCGACGCCGAACCGCGTATGGCCTCTTCTAGTACTCATAGTTCCCCGTCTTGGCGAGTAGCTTGTTGACGATGAAGTACATCACCAGAGTACTCAGAAAGATCATGGTCCCTATCGCTGCGCCGTACCCGAACACGCCGTTTCCAAATGATTGTTGATACATATAGGAGGTTAGGATCTCTGATGCGCGGTTTGGACCACCGTCAGTCATGATCTTGATCGTGATAAACCCCTTCGAGAACATGGTCGCGACGCCCAGGATGACAAGTGTGCGGATGGTCCCGCTCACGAGCGGAAGTGTCACGTGAACGAATTGCAGAAAACCGCCTGCACCATCAATCTCTGCAGCCTCATAGAAACAGGTAGGAATGTTCGACATAGCAGCGAGAAAGATGATGAAATAGAATCCGATCATTCCCCACATCGCCACCACGATCAACGCCGGCTTCACCAGTGATGTATTCCCGAGTATGGGTATCTCGGTGAGGCTGCTGAGACCAAGGGCATTCAGAACAGGTTCTGCAAATCCGTAGATCGGACTGTAGATGAACATCCACATCATCGCAGTGGCAACCGGTGGAACGATGTTGGGGAAGTACATCACACTGCGATAAAAACCGGTGTCCCGCGCATGCTTCAGCGGTCCTCCGGTCACCATAGCGCTGATGGCCAGCGCCATGGACATTGAGATCGACATTCCGATGAACGTGAGATACACATTATTGTACATGGTCTTGAGGACGATTTCTCGCTCAGAGATCAACCGGCGGAAGAACATCAAGCCCACGAACTCCGAGTCGCGCATCCGCGCGAGGTTCCAGTTGAAGAACGCGTAGATCAAGGAGCTTATGTTCGGGTAGTAGTAGAACGCCAGGTACAACAACAGGCCCGGAACAAGAAAGATGAAGAAGAAGAGCCGATCAGATGCTTTTGTTTGCATGATTTCCAGCCTAACGAATTCACCGGAGCGGGCCGAGCCCACGGCGGTGCATCGCACCCGCACGCAGCACCCGGCCACCATTGCTCTCAGGCTTTACCGGTACCGACGAATGATCGTCTCGTCATTCCGGAGCCGCTCAGCCAACTGCTCCGCGGCCCGCGCTCCCTCTTCCGGCGTTGCGTCTCCCGCAACAACCTGACGGAGAATGTCGATGTAGTCCGGGACACGGAAGGTCTGCGTGTACCACGCCATGTACTTCTGCTGGACCGCTGTTACATTCGGGTCAGCGAGCGTAGCGGCGACGGCTCTGTTGAAGTACGTTGTGTCTGGATCGTCTGCCATCTCTGCCATGACACGCTGATTGGCCACAACGGTGAGACCGCCGTCTGTTGCCAGAGTCTTCTGAAACTCATATCCCACCAGATATTTCAGGAAGTTCCATACGGCCTCTTTGCGCTCCGGATCGTCAGTACTCCAAGCGGTGAATGTATTGAACCATGCGTTGACCGACTGATCCGTCCGTCCGTCGCGATTCGTCGGGAAGGCGATGTATCCGAGTTTGAGGTCTCCGATCTGATCTGTCATCTCCATCTCGAACCAGAACCCACTCACGCACGTCGCGTACTGCCCTTGAAGAAACGCGATCTGCGACTGCGGAGGGTCCATGCCAAGACCGCGCCGGTCGATGACGCCGCCGTCCACGAGCTCCTCCAGCATACCCAGGGCTTCGACGGTCTGCTCCGATCCCCAGACACCGGGGACCATGTTGTCGAGATCAATGATGTAGTCCTCTCCGCCGACTTCGTACATGGCGCTTGTCATGAAGCCGTGTTCCAGTCGATTCTCACTTCCGGCGGCACCGTATGCCACGGGCACGACACCTGCAGCACGAATCTCTTCGGAAACAGCCATGAGCTCTTCCCATGACTGCGGCACCTGCCACCCGTGCTCGTCGAACATCGTTTCGTTTACGACGAGACCGGTGAATCCAGGACCAACCGGAACACCGTACTTCCCGCCCTTGAACTCTATTGCAGAAGGCGCTCCGCCTATCAGCGACTCAGCGACGGTCATGTCGGCATTGTACGCCTTGCTCTCAAAGAAATCGGACAGTTCCATGAACATGCCCTCTTCCATGAACTGGGCCTGATTCTGTATACCCCCGTACATCGCATCGGGAGCGTTGCCTGCTGCGATGCGAGGCGAAAGTATCTGTCCCATGTCCGCAGCGACTTCCGTTGTCAGCCGGATGTTCGGAAAGGCTCTCTCAAACCCACTGAACAGTGCATCAAACATGGGGCCGCTCAATGCGGTCGCGTCAGCTGCAATGTGAAGCTCCAGGGCTTCAGAGTCTTCGGTCTCCTGCTGCCCGCCGGCAAAAATCACCGAGGTGCACAAGAGCAAGAGCCCGATTGCTACCAGAAAACGTCTCATAGATTCCTCCTTAGTCAAAAAAAAGAATGAATTGTTTCCTTTTATACCATTACATTCCACAGCTGTCAACCCATGATCTCTCCGGTTTCGCTTGACACAACTGGGATTGTATGGCATCAATTCATTCTAGTTATACTACTCTGTAAGGACTAAACTAATGAGTACCGTCTACGCGAGAGCTCGTGAGTACATCCGGCAACTGATAGAAGAGTACAGGGCGCACGACAAAGACCTCATTCCGACCGAGACTGAGCTCATGGAGCAGATAGACGTCGGTCGGAACACGATACGCCGTGCGGTAGACTCATTCGTTGAGGCGGGAATCCTCTCCAAGGTGCAGGGGAAAGGGACCTTCATCGTAAACACCAAGTCGACGGTCTCGTTCGCCGGTTGGACCGGAACAGAGCCACCCGGTGACGAGGTGATGGACACCATCATCCCACGATTCTACCACTCGAATCCTGACATCACGATCGAGTACCAGGCGATGCCGTATTACCAAACGCTCGATACGATCGTGAGAGACGCTCTTATGGGACGCGCTGCCGACGTCGTACAGCTTGTGTCGCATTGGCTGCCGCTCTTGTACCCGGAGGCGCTCCTTCGACCGCTCGATCGATTCATCAACCAGAACCACCTCAGACGAAGGTTTCAAGCCGACATCGACTCCGGCCGCGTGGGGAGCGATATCTACGCGCTCTCCTGGGGCCTGTCACCCCTTCTCCTGTACTGCAACAGGAACGTCTTGGCCGACACCGGTCTGAATCCGGATGCGCCTCCTACGACGCTCGACGAGATGCGCGAGATGTGCGAAACGATCGCAGAGCACCCAAGTAGTGTGGAACCGATCTCCCTGCCGTTGTCCGGCCACGACCCAAACTACCTTTGGCTCTACCCATACTTCCTGGCTTTTGGCGGAGGCTTCTCAAATACAACCGGTGACGTGATCATCGACTCTGCCGAGAATCTCAACGCTCTCGAGTGGTTGAGGCGCCTTGCGCGCACGTCGTTGTCGAACGGGACGAAAGGAGTTATTGAGGGCCGCATGATGTTTGCGACGAACCAGATTGCTTTCTGGCTCGACGGAAGCTGGATTCGCGGATTGCTTCGTGACTTGAGCGGGCACGGTCGCGCGTTCGACGAGCAGTACACAGTAGCACCTGTCCCTATTGGTCCTTCAGGCAGGTCCGAAAGCATCCTCTGGAGCCACATGCTCGGGATATCCCGTCAGTGCAGGGAACCGGAAACTGCCTACAGAGTCATTGAGTATCTGACGTCAGACGAAGATGTCGCCATGTATGTGCTCCAGTATCTTGGCATGCTGCCGCCAACAATCGATCTCCTGCACAAGCCGACGTTCCGAAGCGATCCGCTTGTCAGCACCGCCGTCCGGCAACTCCATACCGCTTCAAGACTCCCGTATCA
This sequence comes from uncultured Spirochaetaceae bacterium, assembly GCA_964437265.1. Taxonomy (GTDB): domain Bacteria; phylum Spirochaetota; class Spirochaetia; order DSM-27196; family SLST01; genus CAYTGY01. The sequence continues at coordinate 7,610 of CAYTGY010000139.1, forward strand.
GCACCCGCTGTTCGACCGCACCGAACCGATCATATCGCAGACGATCGCGCAAGCGATAGCCACGGACTCAGACCCGGCGGAGTGCATGGCGTTTCTTCGGCGAGTAATTGCCGGAATAGCACAGACCCCACGCGAAATCTTTTCCGGCCGATAGGCATGCCGGCCGGCAACACAATCCAGTTCAAGTAAACGGCCGCCGCTACTCTTCCATTCCACGGCGTCGGCAGTGTGTGCAGGAGGCGCTGAGAACTGGGCGGAATTGCTCATCGCTCTCCAGGACTACGACGACGCCCATCGTTCCACCGCTCGGCGACAACGCGAACCCTGTCCCATCCGCCGTCGAGTTGCGCTACCGGTACGACGTAGTCACATCATGAAACGATGAAGATGATTACCACAGATCAAGCCACGGCCTATCTCACTCGCCTCATTCGAGACGTGCAGGGAGGAGAGACGGTTACGATTCTCACGGCCGGCACACCGGGCGATACGGCGCGACCGTGCGTAACCAGGACGTGTGTTATGGAACTCCAGACATCGCGTGGGATGATCGGTTTGGAGCCAAAGTGGTAGTGCTCGCCCCCAGGATCAATCGCAACACGCAACTCGTTTGCGGCAATCACGAATGAGGTATAGCCGAATGAGTGATCTCTGCCGCTACATCAAGCAACGCGACCCCACGGGACCGATGCCTGCGACGGCGGCCATTAGTTGCTCCCCGCCTGCTGGTGGCCGTACCGTGCCGGTGCGTGTTCTACCGTCCACACCGGCAATTCACCCTTTCCTTTGGCGTGAACGGTTCCGCGCGGAGCAAGCGTAAGGTCGGCCGCACCGGGGGCGGCGTCATCCGCTGCAGTGATCCCGGTGATACGCCAGTGGACGGACTGTGAGACC
>CAYTGY010000140.1:0-8500 GCA_964437265.1 uncultured Spirochaetaceae bacterium
GTCAGGGCCCCGTCAGGTCCCTGAGCCCGTCGCAGACCGAACTCGAGGACCAACCCCTCCTCCGAGGCAAGGTAGACGCGGGCGGTCTTTGTGGCGATCAACGTGGGGAAATTGATCGCGTTGAGAACCAGGCCCTCAATGAGTTGCGCTTCAGCAAGCGTGCTGTGGATGCGCATCAGCGGTTCTCCGGTAAACACAACGCTCCCCTCCGGCATGGCGTGGACGTCTCCGGTGAATCTGAACTCGGCAAGGCGGTCCAGGAAGCTCCGACGAAACAGCCCAAGCGAGTCCAGGTACGCAAGCTCGTCTCCGGAGAACCGTATTGCCGCAAGACGGTCGATGAGCTCTTCCAGTCCCGCGAAAACGGTGAACCCGCCGCCGTACGGTTGGCGGCGGAAGAACATGTCAAAAACGACGTCGGGATTGTTGTCATATTCCAGGTAGCCCTGGATCATGGTGAGCTCGTAAAGGTCACAGAAGAGGCCTGACTGATCGCACTGCATGACTCCAGTATACACGGGTTTTCCCGGCGTGGGTTACTAACGCAACGCAACCAACTCGCCTCTGAGATTGGTCCGTGCCTGTTCCTCCAGTTCAGCCTCGAACCGTGGGACGCGGAATACTGTCGTTTGGCTCAGCAGGTTCGTGAGGAATCGACCGCGTGCGTCCGCGAACGCGTGATCTGAGAGATGAGAATACTCGGCGCGAATGTCTGCGCAGTATCTGCGGTACCGTCTTGCGGGGGCACCCAAGACGGCATAGTCGATATCGTGGATCACCGGTGCGAGCGGTGTCTCCCGTTCCTGGTGCCGGCTCGCCCAAATCGCGGTTGACTCTATCAGGCGGGCGACGTGTGACGCCAGATGGTCGTGCCAGCCCAGGCGGGTGGCTGCCGCTCGGGCCACTACCGCGGATCGTGACTCATTGTCGCCGGCTTGCGGGTCATAGACTATATCATGGTACCAGATCGCCAGCTCGAGCGCGCAGTGGCCCTTCGTCGGCGGCCCGGCCTGCCACCACCGCAGCCATGTCAGACTCTCAGCGACATGTTCAAGGGTATGGTAGTGTCTCCGCGGTTGTTGGTAGTGTAGACGTAGGTGCGTGATCAGCTCACGGACCACCGCATCGGTGGCGTTCCGGGGTGTACATCGCGTGACAAACCGACCAAACAGGTCGGCGATGTCGGCTGCATGTGGCGTATTCACCCGTGCCCCCTAATGAGAAGCTAATATTGACGGTCAAGAGTAGGATAGCATGGTGAGCATCGTAGGGTTTGTTTTGAAGCGGTTGAGCAGACTTGTCCTTACCGTCTTCATTATGACCTCAATAGTATTTTTTCTCGTCCGCGTTCTTCCTGGAGATCCGGCAGCCGTCATTGCGGGACTCGATGCGGAAGCGGATCAGATCTCCGTAATCCGAACCGAATTGGGTCTGGACCAGCCGGTAGTGGTTCAGTATCTGAGGTGGCTGTGGGAGATGCTTCGCTTTGACTTTGGTAACTCGCTCTTTGACAACCAGCCTGCAATGCAAGAGATTCTTCGCCGTTTTCCGGTGACCATGTCTGTCGCGGTGATGGCGTTTGCGCTCTCGCTTCTCATTGCTATCCCTGTTGGTGTGATGTCTGCCGTCCGGCGATGGACGATACTGGACTACGCCGGGATGGTGTACTCCCAGGTTGGAATGGCCATTCCCAGTTTCTGGTTGGCTATTCTGCTGCTGTTGTTTTTTGCCGTGCGGCTTCGCTGGTTCCCACTCTTTGGAGCCGGGTCGCTGCTGCATCTGGTCCTGCCCGCCGTTGCACTTGCGATTGGTCGTAGCGCCATTCTGGTTAGGTATGTTCGCTCGTCAATGATAGAGCAACTCGAGCGCGAGTATGTGGTCACCGCCGAATCATTGGGGCTGCCGGTTGGAAGCATTCGGTATCGACACGCCCTCAAGAACGCGCTGCTCCCGGTCATCACGGTTGCGGGCATTCAGTTTGGTGGGATGATTGGCGGAACCATCATCATAGAGCAAGTCTTCTCGCTTCCCGGTATCGGTCGCCTCTTGTTGTCCGCAATACAGATCCGGGACTTCCCCGTCATACAGGGAGGGGTGATCTTCATCGCCGTCGTGTTCTCGCTGGTGAACTTCCTGGCCGACGTTCTCTACGGTGTGGTTAATCCCCGTGTTCGAGTGGCCTCATGAGTGAATCGCTTCTTACAATCAACAATCTGCATGTTTCATTTGCCGTCGCCGGCGCTACGGTACAGGCGGTTCGCGGGCTCACGTTGACGGTGATGCCCGGTTCGGTGCACGCGCTGGTAGGCGAGTCGGGCTCGGGCAAGAGCGTCACGGCGAAGGCCGTCGCCGGGCTCCTCCCGGTGCCACCGGCGGCGGTACGGGCGCAGGCGATTGTGTTTGAGGGTGAGGAGATTCACCTATGGCCGGAGGCGAAGCTGCGTCGGTTGCGCGGTCGCCGGATTGCCATGGTGTTTCAGGAGCCGGCGAAACACCTGAATCCATCGTTCACCGTGGGGGCCGTTATCACTGAGGTCTTGCGCGTCCACTTGAGCATGAGCCGACGGGAGGCAACCCGCCGAGCGGAGGAGCTCATGGAGCTTGTTGAGCTTCACCACGGCCAATCCGTCCTGGGAAGCTACCCGCACGAGCTTTCAGGCGGAATGAAGCAGCGTGCGCTGATCGCGATGGCGATCGCCTGCAATCCCTCGCTACTGCTGGCCGACGAGCCGACCACCTCGCTTGACGTGACGGTGCAGCGGCAGATCCTGGAGCTGCTTGATCGCCTTCGTCGCGAGCTCAACATGGCGATGCTGTTCATATCTCATGATTTGAGCGTGGTGCAGCAGATCGCCCACCATGTTTCGGTGATCTATGGCGGCCGAATCGTGGAGTCGGCTCCGGCGGAGGAGCTTTTTGCGTATCCGCTGCATCCGTACACGAATCTGTTGTTGCAAGCGATCCCGAAGGCTGACCGGCGCGGCCGGGCGCTGGAGGTGATCCCGGGTCACAGTCCGGACGGCCGCTCCATCCCACCCGGGTGCTCGTTCCACCCTCGGTGTCCGGTCGCCGCCGGTGCGTGCGCATCATGGACGGCGGCGCCGGAGCGCTACCGCGACCGCCATGTAGCCGAGTGTTGGCGCATCCCGGAGGTGATGCTACCGCACCTCAATGCGGTGACGCCGGAGAACAGCGGATGAGCGGCTTCGTGGAGGTCCGGGGGATACATAAGATCCACCACCGCAGCTCGGTGGTTGCTTCGCGCCGTCGGCCGGTGCACGCGGTGAAGAACGTCTCCTTTGATATTCAGCGGGGCACGGTCTTTGGTCTGGTCGGCGAGTCAGGCAGCGGCAAGAGCTCGCTTGCGCGAGCACTGCTCTACCTAGACCCGCCCACTGAGGGGCACGTGAGCATTGACGGAGTTGATCCGGCGGAACTCAGCGACCGGTTGTTGAAACGAATGCGTCGTAGGATGCAGATTGTACAGCAGGATCCGGACGGTGCGCTCAATCCACGGCTCCGCATTGAGAGCTGCGTAGCCGAAGGGCTTGCGAACATCGGCATGACCCGGAGCCGAAGGCGAGACCGGGTTGCGGAGATGTTGGAGTTGGTGGGCATCCCACTGTCCCGGATGCGGGAGTTCCCGCACCAGTTCTCCGGAGGAATGAAGCAACGCATTGTGATTGCTCGTGCGTTGGCCGTGGAGCCCGAGCTCCTGGTTCTTGATGAGCCGGTAAGCAGCCTTGATGTTTCTATCCAGGCCCAAATCGTAAACCTGTTGTGCCGGCTACGGGTGGACATGGGCCTCACGTATCTGTTTATATCCCATGACCTCAATCTGGTCGCGTACTTGAGCGATACGATTGGGGTGATGAGACGGGGGGAGCTCGTTGAGGTCGCCCCGGCTGAGGTGCTCCTGTCGAGTCCGGCGCACGAGTACACCAAGATGCTCCTTCGCTCGGTTCCGGTGTATGTCGACACGAGCAAATCGAATCTCAATGTGCACGCGAGGAGTCTGCAATGACGCGACGGACGCTCTGGTTGGTGATTACGGGAATTGCGGTTGTTGCTGTGGCCGTGACCGCAGCACTTATCTGGTTCGTAGACGGTTCGGATACGCCGTCAGAAGCGACGGTGTTTCAGTTCGCGCTCTCCGGAGGGCCGGACTCACTTGATCCTCACGCTACCGCCGGCACGCTCACGTTCCAGGTGGTGCGCAGTATCTATGATACGCTGGTGGAGCCGGATCAGGAGGGAGAGATTGTCCCGGCATTGGCGGAACGCTGGGATGTCTCCCCGGACAATTTGGTGTGGGAGTTCACGCTCCGTGAGGGAGTGCGGTTTCACAACGACGAGCGGATGACCAGTGCCGATGTCAAGGCATCGCTTGAACGGCTTATCGCGCAATCATCCAAGGCAAACGCGTTTGCCATGGTAGAGCGTATTGAGACGCCGGACGACATGACGGTGATTCTCACGTTGAGCGAGCCTGCCGCACCTCTCATGGCAGAGCTGGCCTCCGGGTGGAGCGTGATCATGCCGAAGTCACTGATTGACGCCGGGCACGACTTCAACGCGTCGCCGGTAGGAACGGGCCCGTTCCGTTTTGTGGAGTGGGTGCAGGACAGCAGGATTGTCCTGACACGGAACGACGACTACTGGATTGAGGGCCTTCCGCTGCTGGGCGGTGTGGTCTTCAACATTGTGCCGGAGGCCGCCGTGCGCGCTCAGGGCTTGATAGCCGGCGACTTTCACGCCATCGAGTCGTTCAACGAGGCCGATCGTGCGGTACTGGAGGCGGAACCTGGGGTGAAAATCCGGCGGGATCTCTCCAGTCTGGTCAATGTGCTTGCCATGAACACTAACCACGCGCCGTTTGACAACCTCTCCGTGAGGCAGGCCGTTGCGCACGCAATTGACAAGCAGGCGGTACTGGACGTCGCGTACGGTGGCGGCGTGCCGGTAGGGACCTTCATGGACTACCTGAGCCCGTACTATGTCGACTTCACGGGTTTGTACCCGTACAATCCTGAGCTCGCCGGTGAGATGCTTGTCGCTGCCGGCTACGATTCTGATAGTGCCTTGGTGATGGCAGTCCCGAGCAACTATGACGCGCACGTACGCGCGGCCGAGATGTACCATCAGATGCTGACTGAGATCGGGTTGCGCATAGAGCTTAGGCTGGTCGACTGGTCAACCTGGATTTCCGACGTCTACCGGGGCGGGAGCTTCGACTTCACCGTGATTGGCCACACCGGCAAGCTGGATCCCCACGGTCGGCTCGCAAACATGGGCAACCCCGAGTACTACGTTCACTGGGACGATCCGGAGACCCAGCGTCTCATCCGGCAGGCCGCGCGGGTGCTCGACCCAGAGCGTCGGCGTGAGCTCTATTCGGAAGCCCTGGGAAATATCGCCCGAGCCGTTCCTCACGTGTACATTGGAACCATCTACCGGGACGTTGCCATGCGCGAGCGTGTCGATGGATTCTACCAAGACACGCAGATTGATACCTACGATCTCCGGTACACCGAGCTGCGGTAGGCCTGAAGATATGTCCACGGATCGACTACGGCCGCGTAGGCCCGGGCGCGCGACGCGCCCGGGCGCCGGCCGAAATGGCGCCCGCCGAAGCGCGCTGCCGTTGTTGTACGTCTCTGCCGCATTGCTTACCATGCTGGTGGGAATGGCGGTTGCGGCTCCGGTCATCGCGACGCATGACCCGCTGGAGCAGAACTACGGCGAACGGTTGGTTGCTCCGGGAAACCGTGGACACCTGTTGGGTACCGATGACCTGGGCCGGGATGTGTTTTCTCGGCTGGTGTACGGCAGCCGCTCGGCGTTGACCGTGGGACTGGTATCGGTCTCCATCGCGCTATCAATCGGTTTGGTGGTTGGCTTGACGGCCGGACTGGCTGGTGGTGCGGTGGAGAACGCGCTGATGCTGCTCATGGACGGCGTTCTTGCGTTTCCCACAATCTTGCTGGCAATCACCGTGGTAACCGTATTTGGCTACGGAATCAGCCAAGTCATGATTGCCGTGGGGGTGGTGTTCTCTCCCATTTTCGCACGACTTGTTCGAGCTGAGACGCTCGCCATCAAGGCTGAAGGGTACGTGGAGTCGGCTCGCGCATTGGGGAGCTCTACCTGGAAGATCGTGCTGATCCACCTCATTCCCAACATGGCGGGCAAGTTGCTGGTGCAGTGTTCAGTCAGCTTCGCGCTTGCGATTGTGGTGGAAGCAGGCTTGAGCTTCCTGGGACTTGGCACCCAACCGCCTAACCCGAGTTGGGGCCTCATGCTCAAGGACGCGCGCAACTACCTCTTTTCCGCGACATGGCCGGCGATCTATCCTGGTCTTGCGCTCGCCGTGACCGTACTCAGTTTCAACGTTCTGGGAGACGCCCTTTCTGAGCGCCTTGACCCACGCTCTCGCTCTCAATGAGCTCTTTGATCTTCTGCTGAAGCTCCGGTAGAGGAAGTGGATCACTGTGGTGCTTTCTGCATGGCCGTTCACTCTTCCGTCCGTCGCTGAGGTTTTCGTTTCCCACCATCGTCTCTATCCGGGTGGCGTTCGCCGTGACCGTCTCCTCGCAATCCGAAATCATCCACGCGTCGGCGAACGTCTGCGCCACGAGGACCATTCTCCCCTGAGCCTCATCAAGTAGGTCCCAGAAGCTCTCGTGGTGCTCCTCCACACGGTTGCAGGGATGGCACCACCAGCGATGCTGGTTGTTCATGACATCCACCGCCCGCGGAATGACCGGAGGATGGATGATGGACAGCCACCGGCCGGCGATCTCTCCGGCGCGCTCTCTCCGAAGCCCCTCCCGCACGTACGACTCATCAACGCAGTCGGTGAACTGGTAGTAGCTCATGCTATCCCGGTACGCGCTTCGGATGCGATCCGGAAGCCGGGAGTCCTCTGCCGCTCGCCGGTATGTAGCCCGCAGGCTTTGCTCGAGTAGGCTTACCAAGGACTCCGGCGGGGCGCCCGGCGAGTCCGCCGGCGAGCAGTTGACCTGGTCATAGAACCCATATTCGACAGGCGCTGTGTTGCGGTAGCGGCGGAGTATCCGTATGTCGACAAGCCGTTCAAGGAACGGATGCATCCCCCGCAACCGTTCGGTGGAAGGATCATCGTGGTGGGCCCAACCCGCCCAGTAATTGATGTATGGATGGGTATACCGATCAAGGACTGCATGGCCGGCAAAACCGACGGTGTAGGCAAACGCCCAGCTTCTCCGGTCCAGCGGCTCCTGCCCGGTGGAGAGCGAGCGAGCCACCGAGTATCGGTACGCTGACGCACAGACGCGCCCGTATCCGTGACGATGGATCAGCGACCCATACGTGAGACCGGACGGTTTGCGGCGCTGGTTGTGAAAGAAGATGTCCGGGCCTTGGGCCCCAAGCACCGCATACGGTGCAACGTGTTCTGAGAGCGGCTCCTCGATCTCCGCACGTCGCAGGGCCTCTTCCAGAAAAACCTGGTGGGTAAGGTGAGACGGCATGCGGAAAGGGTAGCTATCTGCCTCTGCAGGCGGCAATACTCCACCGTCCATGATTTCCAGTGGGGTGGCTCCGTTTACTGAAGGGGGCTTTTCGCCTACACTTCCGGAGTAGCCGCGGGCGAGCATCGGAACGGGTGCACGATCTGCCGGCTCACGTACTTCACACGACCCACGGCAATGGAGTGATACATGGCAAAACAGCGGGAATCCGGACAGTACATCCTGGTCATCAATTGCGGCTCATCCTCGCTTAAGTACGAGGTCTACGAGATGCCTCAGCGCGAGAGCCTTGGCAAGGGACTGGTGGACCGAATCGGCATCAAGGACGGATCCATCAAACACGAGGGAGCAAACGGCAAGTATGAGCGTCAGCAGGACGTGCCGGACCACAAGACGGCGGTTGGGCTGATGATCGAAGCGCTCACCGATGAGCACAACGGGATCATCGACTCGCTTGATGAGATCGCCGGCGTGGGTCACCGGGTGGTGCACGGTGGCGAGAAGTACTCGCAGAGTGTCGTGATCGATGAGGCGGTGGAGAACGCTATTGAGGAGAACATCGAGCTTGCTCCCATCCACAATCCTGCAAACCTGACCGGCGTTCGTGAAGCCCGAGCCGTGTTTGCGAAGCAGCATCATGTCGCGGTGTTCGACACCGCGTTTCATCAGACCATTCCGCCGGCTGCGTATCTCTACGGTCTGCCACGCGAGCTGTATGAGAAGTACCGGATTCGGCGGTACGGCTTCCATGGCACCAGTCACCGCTACGTAGCTGCTGAGGCGGTGAAGCACATGAAACGGTCCATGGACAACACCAATCTGATCTCCTGCCACTTGGGAAACGGGGCCTCGGTGACCGCCATCAAGAACGGCCGGTCCATTGACACGTCTATGGGTTTCACGCCGCTCGAGGGGCTGGTGATGGGCACGCGGTGCGGCGACATTGATCCGCAGATCATCTTCTTCTTGCTTGAGCGCGGGTACTCTCC
>CAYTGY010000141.1:0-8456 GCA_964437265.1 uncultured Spirochaetaceae bacterium
TCGTTTGGCATGATGAGCACTTAATCTGCTCGGAAGAAAAGAACCAGGTGCCGTCAAGAGCGATCAGTAACAGGTTCTCTGCGGTGAGCAAATCACGGCGACACCGTCGACCGCTACAATGTCCAGATCCGAGCGGCTCAGTTTCGCCACGCCGTTGCCAACGCCGCTCACCGCCGAGGGCCCTTCCCCATCAAGCAGCAGTACGTCAAGGTGCGCCGCACCGCCTCCGTCGACCGTGATCCGGACTATCGCAGGCTCGTCGCCCGCCGGCGCCGGGATATCAACCGCAAACTCCTGCGGGTGTTTCCCTGCGGGAATCCGAATCGTCTCTCGCCATCCTTCTGTCATGTGAGTGGATACTACGAACTCACCGTAGGTCGGTTGCCCGACGCCGCGCGCCAGTTCCTCGCTCAGGTGCCGGGCCGGGAGCCCGGTGACATTGTTGTAGTGCGGGGGAGTACAGCAGATGAGCAAGAGAGGCGCAAGTGCACAGACTGCCCAGCGAGCGTTCATAGCCGGTGCCTCCTCTCTTGATTACGATTGTACCTTGTGTTGGCGTAGCCTTCCAGCAAGCTAGCGCACATTGCTCAGCAGCGTTCGGTTCTCTATAGTCGTCAGAGGGAGCCCACATGGACACGCGACTGACGCAGCAGCTTGCGTTCCTCATAGAGATCGACAAGATCAAAGGGATCATCCGCAAGACCAGGAACTTCTCCAATGACCGCCATGAGAATGACGCCGAGCACTCGTGGCACATCGCTGTCATGGCACTCGTTCTCTCTGAGTATGCGGAGGAGCGGGTCGATGTAGGCAGGGTGGTCCGCATGCTCCTGATTCACGACCTGGTGGAGATCGACGCCGGCGACGTGATCGTCTACGACCGCTCGGCGGAGAACGAGGCCGCTGAACGGGAGGCGGCAGATCGCATCTTCGGCATGCTCCCCGGTGACCAGCGAGATGAGTACCGCGGCCTCTGGGAGGAGTTCGAGGAACGCAGCACCCCGGAGGCAAGATTCGCCGCGGCCGTAGATCGGCTTGAGCCGGTCCTTCAGAATATTGCCCGCCGGTGCGAGTCGTGGAACGCCAACGGGATCACGGCTGAGCAGGTATTCGCGGTCACCTCCACCATCGGTAGCGGCTCCCCCGCATTGTGGGAGTACGTCAAGGCTGAGCTCGAGCGGCTCCAGGAAGAGGGCGCGTTCGAGCAGTAGGGGCGAAGAAAGCTAGTTCGCTACCGCTCCGCCAACTCGCGCTTTCCCACCACCGTGGCCAGATACCCCATTACCAGCTGTCCCACGCTCAAGCCGACGAGCATGCCCACGAACCCGAATACGCGCGATCCCAGGAAGGTCAACGGGATGATGATCCCCAGCGTGCCTACGGTGTTGATGATCACCACCCAGCGGGGGCGGCCGGCGGCGGTGAGCGATTGACTGGTCCAGTTGGACTGATTGAGGCCGATGCTTCCGGCCATCATGATCAGCAAATACCAGCGGGCGTAGGTGATCACCGCAGGGTCATTGGAAAAGATGGCGGCGAGCGGCCTGGCGGCCGGCAACATGATCAGCAGCATCGCAAGCCCGTAGACTACCGCGGTCCGGTTGAGCAGCGAACGAGCGCGGTCCACCCGCTCCAGCTTGCCGGCGCCCCAATTCTGTCCCATCACCGGGATCACCGCCATTCCCACCGCCATCCCCAAGATCATGGGGAAGCTCTCTATCCGTGTCCCTGCGGCGATCGCCGCAACCGCGGTGACGCCTCCCAGCCCGGCGGCAAGACGCGTGAGCACGGCGCGCAGCAGCTGCGGCATCAGCCTGACCAGCGCCACCGGGAGCCCGGTCGCGAGGATACGCTTCCAAGAGAGCAGCAAGTCTCGCGCGCCGTCGTAACGGAAGTCGATGAGACGGTAGTGGAAGTGCACGAAGGAGAGTGTGGTAGCCATCCCCGCAACACGTGAGATCACGGTTGCAAGCGCCGCACCGGCGATCCCCATCGCGGGAAAGCCAAACAGCCCGAAGATCAGGATTGGATCAAGGATCAGATTGAGGACGGCGCAGACCAGCATCACAATCAGTGGGCGGGTCATATCTCCCATTGCGCGCATTGAGGAGTCACCCACCGGCGGCATGATCACGGCAACCGAGCCCAGATACCAGATCCGCATATACTCCTTCACCAGCGGGAGTGTCTTCGCGGTTGCCCCCAGTGCGCGGAAGACCGGATCCAGCGTGAGCACGCCCGCGGCGGAGACCACAATCACCATGAGGATGGAGAGCAGGATCCCGTCGGTAGCGGCACGGTTCATGAGGTGATGATCGTTGCTGCCCATCGCTCGCGCCAGGACGGAGCCGGCTCCGGTCGCCATCCCGATTGAGAGCGAGCCGATCACCATCACGATGGGGAATGTGAACCCCATCGCCGCGAGCGAGTCGGTTCCCAGACGCGAGACAAAGAACGTGTCGGTGAGGTTGAAGATGGTGATGGCAAACATCCCGCCGATAGACGGAATGGTCAGCCGAACCAGGTGCCGCGCCACGTTCCCCTCGGTGAGCCCGCGCAATCGCCTGCGGCCGCCGGATGCGCCACCGGTCTGTAGAGATGATCGTTCGTTGGTGCTCATTCTCTTGTGCCGGACGACAGTAGTACCCGAATGCGGCGGTGTGATCAATCGCGTCCTCTTCGCTTGACTCCCCGCGCTCGCTCCCGTAGCGTCTGTGCATGAGCTCGTCATTGGCTTCTTCCCGGTCACCGCGTCTGCCGGCGGCGGCCGTTCTTCTTCTCTTCGCTCTCTTCCTCATTGCGTCACCGGTCTTTGCCGGCGGTCGCTCTGGGCCCGCCGCCCCTTTGGGTCAGAACCCATCGGGTGCCGCCGCTGATCCGCTGGACCTTATTGAGACGCTCGCCGCTCCTGAGTTCGGCGGACGGTTGACCGGCACTCCCGGTAACCACGCTGCGGCTGAGTACCTGGCTGAGACGCTGGCTGAGGCCGGGCTGGTGCCGCTATCCGGTATGGAGTCGATGCTCGACTACTACCAGCAGCCGGTCCTTCGTTCCGATGGGCCACCGACCCTGGCCTACCGTGCCGTGGGTGCGGAGGAGGGCCCCCCCCGCGGTGATCCTCTGGCTGCCTGAGCGCGTGGGGTGTACCTCCCTGACGGCGAGTACGGTGGCCCCGGCCCGCTCCTGCTTCAGGTTACGGACGAGGTAGGTAGCGCGATGGCTGAAGCCGCACCGGCTGAGGTCGCGATCACGTCCTCATACCGGGTGGAGCAAGCGCGGGTTGCGAACGTGATAGCGCCCATGCCTGCCGATGTGCGTGACGGCGGCTCGGCAGGAGCCGCCGATCGCTCGGATCAGGCCCCGCCTCTCGTGCTATCGGCCCATTTCGATGGCCACGGACGCGTCGGCCCCACACTCTACCCAGGCGCGGTGGACAACGCCTCAGGGGTTGCCGTCGTAGTTGCCGCGGCTCGCGCCTTGGCGGATCAGCGTCCCGCCGCCGGCCGGCCGGTGTGGGTGGTGCTCTTCAACGGTGAGGAGCAGGGGCTCTATGGGTCACGCGCGTTCGTCGAGCGCTACCGGGAGGAGCTCAGCGGCGCCCACGTTATCAACGTGGACATGGTTGCGCACTCAGCAGATCGGCCTGTCGAGGTGGCCGGCGCAGACGGCGGCCGGGAGCTTGGAGCACATCTGGCTGAAGCGCTGCGGAGAGAGGGGCTTTCTGTGACAACCACCTCAGCCGGCGGAAGCGATCACGCCTCCTTTGCCGGCACGGCCGCAGCGGTCAGCCTGATACAGGCTCCGTACCCACAGATGCCCCTGCCGGAAGACACCGCGGCTCGCGTTGACGCTGCAGTGCTGGAGCGAACTACCGCAGTGCTGCGCTACACCCGGTGGCTGTCTCCGGCTCTTGGTAACGCTTTTTTCGCTACCGGGATTCGCCGCCGGCCGGCTTGACACCGTGCGCGCGGCCGCGGAAGATGCCGCGCATGCCCGCGCGCTCCGCCCTGCAAACGGACTCGCTACTGCTTCTCACCGCCGCCATCTGGGGCTTCGCCTTTGCCGCCCAGCGCGCCGGAATGGAGTCGGTAGGGCCGTTCACGTACAACGCCGTTCGGTTTACGCTTGGTGCCGTTTCATTGCTGCCGCTGCTTGCGGTCGCGCGTCGCCGTGCCCGCCGTGCGCCGGCGACGCCTCCGGCCGTACCGCGTCTTCCGCGGCGGCAGCAGTTCGTGAAGGCTGTACTGCTCGGCGTGCTGCTCTTTGGTGGGTCCACGCTCCAGCAGATAGGCATTGTCACCACAACCGCCGGGAAGGCCGGATTCATTACGGGTCTGTATGTGGTTCTGGTGCCGCTTGTGGGAGGGATCTTAGGGCGGGTGACTGAGCCCGGGCGTTGGGCGGGCGCAATACTGGCTGCCGTGGGCCTGTACTTCCTGAGCATGACCGGGACATTTCAGATTGCGCCGGGGGACGGACTGGTCATGCTGTGCGCGCTCTTCTTCGCGGCGCACGTCCTGTTTCTCTCCTATGTCTCTCCGCGGATGGCCCCGATTGTCCTCTCGCTCATCCAGTATGCGGTGACCGCGGTGCTCAGTGCGGTGTTCGCCCTGACGCTGGAGGATCCGCGAGCGGCGGGGGTTCTCCGGGCATGGCTCCCCATTGCGTATGGCGGCGTGTTCAGCGTGGGCATTGCGTACTCGCTCCAGGTTGTGGCGCAGAAGAACGCGCACCCCGCGCATGCGGCAATCATCTTGAGCCTTGAGGGGGTGTTTGCGGCCATTGGCGGCTATCTGGTCTTGGGGGAGGTGCTCACGCCGCGTAGCATCATAGGCGGCGTATTGATGGTTGCCGGCATGCTTGTTTCGCAGTGGCGGACGCTTTGGGCGACCGTTGACAATCCCGGCGGATCGCAGCCTAACATAACTTAGTTAAGGAGGCTTCAATGAGGATTCTAGTCGTGGGAGGCAGTCCCAAGGGGGACGTGAGCGTCACCATGCAGTATGTCGAGTTTCTCAGGCGACGATTCCCGGGCCACGAGTTTCCGGTCCGGCAGGTCGCGCACACCATTGCGCGGCTGGAGAAGGATGGTGCCGCATTCGATGAGGTGATAGAGGAGGTCCGCGAGGCGGACGCGGTGCTCTGGGCGTTTCCCCTCTACATACTCCTGGTGTGCTCGCAGTACAAACGGTTCATTGAGCTGGTGTTCGAGCGGGGCGCTGAGTCGGCGTTCGCCGGCACGTATGCTGCATCGTTATCCACGTCCATCAACTACTTTGACATCACCGCCCATACCTACATCCGCTCAGTGAGCGAGGACCTGGGCATGCCGTTCGTGGGATTCTATTCGGCCAACATGGAGGACCTGGGGAAGGTCGATGAACGCGAGCGTCTAACCGGGTTCGGTCTGGACCTCTTTGACGCAGTGGCCACCCGGCGTCCGGTCCCGCGGCGCTACGCGCCGCTGCCGTCAGACTCCAGCCTGGAGCTTTCAGACGCGGCCGCCCCGCCCGCCGCCGTTGACGCCCAGGGTCTACGAGTGCTCATCCTCACCGATGAAGGCGGTGACGACGCGCGTAGCCGCAACCTGCGTGTCATGACCGCACGGCTTGCGGCGGCGTGGGGCGGGGCGGCGAAGGTGGTCAATCTCAACCAGATTGACATCCGCGGCGGCTGTCAGGGATGCCTCCGCTGCGGTCAGGCCTACGAGTGTGTGTACAGCGGTAAGGACGGGTTCATCGACTTCTACAGAAACGAGGTAATGACGGCGGACGTTATTATCCTCGCCGGGGCGGTGGTGGACCGACAGCTTTCCTGGAGGTGGCGGCGGTATTTTGACCGCAGCTTCTTCAACACCCATACCCCGGTGCTCACCGGCAAACAGGTGGCGTTTCTCATTTCCGGACCATTGTCGCACCTGCAAGACCTGCAGCTGGTGTACGAAGCGTGGATTGAGCTTCAGGAGGCGAATCTGGTGGACTTCGTCTCCGACGAGGCACTGCCGCCCGACGGCAGTACCGCCGTTCTTGCGCGGATTGACTCGCTTGCCGAGCGCGCGACCAGGCTCGCGCTCCAGGGGTACGTGCGGCCGCGAACCTTCTTAGGAATCGCGGGTCTCAAGGTCTTCCGTGACGACATCTTCGGCCACCTTCGGATTCCGTTCCCTGCAGATCACAGAGCTTACCGCAAGCGCGGGTATTACGACTTCCCCACACGAACCCCGCTCCGGCGCATGGTCATAGCCATGATCGCAGCACTTTTAAAGCTGCCGCCCATGCGCAACGGCTTCCTGCGGGGGATGAGGAAGGCTATGGCCGGGCGATATCGCTCGGTCCTTGAGAAGACCTCTCCCTATACCGAGGTGACGTGACGGTCCGCTCCGTTAGCCGGTGAACGGCGTCGGCATGAGCTATGCCGGCGCTGCGGAGAGGTTCCGGGCCACCCGCTCCCAATTGATAATGTTGTAGAACGCCTGGACGTACTCCGCGCGGCGGTTCTGATACTTGAGATAATACGCGTGTTCCCACACGTCCAACCCCAGAAGCGGCACGTGGCCGTCGGTCAGCGGCGAGTCCTGGTTGGCGGTGCTGGTAATCGCGAGCTTGCCGTTAGGCGATCGCACCAGCCACGCCCAGCCGCTGCCGAACCGTCCGGTAGCTGCGGCGGTGAATTGCTCCTTGAAGCTCGCGTAGTCGCCAAACGCGTCCTTGATGAGTGAGGCAGGCTTTCCGTCCGGCTCGCCGCCACCCGCCGGTGAGAGGATGGGCCAGAAGAGCGCGTGATTGTAGTGTCCTCCGCCATTGTTTTGCACCGCGGTACGGATCTTCTCAGGCAGCTTGGCAAGCCCGGCGATCAGCTGCTCAATCGGTGTGTCCGCGAACTCAGTACCTTCCACGGCGGCGTTCAGCTTGCTGGTGTAGCCGGTGTGGTGCTTGTCGTGGTGGACGCGCATCGTCGCCTCATCAATATGCGGCTCGAGTGCCTTGTAATCGTACGGTAGATCAGGGGTGGTAAAGGCCATCGTAATCCTCCTCATGGTTTGTTTCCGGACCAGGCGACATGCCAATTCGGCTGCGCCGGCCCTGCATCGAATATATGAGTAATTCTGTTATATTCAAAGCGAAACCGACAGACGTGTCGCGAAGATCCTGCTCCGCAGTCACCGGCGCCTCACTCAGAATGTGCAATCGTTTGCATTCTTGGTGCGGTTTCCTACCGTGCTGATGAATTCGGTCGTCGTCTCGGTGATCATTCCCATGGTCAAGGTGGCGAAGGTTCCGGGTATCATCAACACCAGGCCCGGAGTCATCATCGTGTACTTCGGCTTTGGGATGCCGCTGACGGTGTTCGTGCTGCACGGGTTTGTAACAGGCGTCCCGAAGGAGCTGGAACGACTTCCTGCTGCCGGCGCTGGGTATCTTTCGGTTCTTCGGTCAGCACATGGACCGCTGGGATTCCGCACTGGCGACCCAGACCGGCGATGACCAGGCTGCGTGCCCGTTGGCCTGGATCACCCGCACATAGTACCAGTCCTCATCGCGCTCAGCGGTGCGGTCTGATGCGTCGTCCTCCAGGTTGAGTTCCGCCGTGTACGTGGATTCAGGTGCGAAGCGGTGAACGCGTACCGCAGGTGAGACAAACCCTGCAGTGTAGAAGGTACGTGAAGCGTCCAGAAGCTCAGGGATGGTGAAGCGACGTTCGGTGCCGTTGGCTGCAATGCGGAGCACGGCAGCGGGTGAGGCCTCCACCTCAAGGCAGAGTGCCTGCGTCTGCGAGCTCGTGGCGGTAGCATTGCCCACGGTCCGGGTCCGGAGGTGAACCGCATTCCCAGTGCGCTCCCAGCGTGAGAACGCGTACGGACCGGCCGTGGCGTCAAGCGGGTCAACCACATCCTGGCCCCGTAAGCGCGGCTCAACGTCCAGGATGCGGCCGCCGTCCAGCGTGGCCTTGACGTCCCAATTGACCGCCTCTCCCTTCTGGCCCCAGCCCACCTCCACGAGAATCTTCCCGGTGAGCGTTTGGTGTTGCGCGTGTGCCGCGGCCGGCGACAAGAGGGGGTCGTAGCGGTAGAATCGTGAACCGTTCTTGATTACCTCTATTCGATCGATCGGACCTCCCGCGACAACGCCGGCATAGAGCCTCCGTCGACCTGGAGAAGCCGTGATCCGGCTACCCATGGGCGCCTCATCCACCGCAAAGCGCAGCACCATCCGGTCTCCGCTGACCGCGTAGGTGTGTCGCCCCAGGAACGCCTGCCAGAGCGCCTCGCGTGTCAGCGACTCGGCCCAGACACCGGTTTTGCCGTACCCAAAGCTCCCCGGATGCGCGGAGTGGTGATCCGTGTTGGCAACCACGCCAAAGTGGTGGCCACGTTCCAGCCCGCCGACCATGGTGTTGGTTCCGTCAAGCGGGCCCATGGTGTGCAGATACGGGAAATCACCCAGGTGCTCATCGAT
>CAYTGY010000142.1:0-8397 GCA_964437265.1 uncultured Spirochaetaceae bacterium
ATGGATATACTCGAAGTTCTCATCCAGGAAGAGCGATCCGGTTATGATCTTGTAGTTCTGGAGAAGCTCTTCCATGTGGTTGAGCCCTTGATCGGTGAACGAGACCCGTTTTGATTTTTCATCCAGCTTGTAGTCGCCAATCGGCTCCTCAGGGTAGTCGTCGGTGTCGGGGTCTTTTGCGCACTCCACGAGCTGGTTGACAATCTTGTTGACCGCACTGTACTTGCGGGTGTCATCTTGAGCTGTACCGGAGATGATCAGCGGCGTTCGCGCTTCGTCTATCAGGATGGAATCTATTTCATCGATGATGCAGTAGTGGTGCTTGGGCTGGACCTTCCGTGTGGCGTCGAACCGCATGTTGTCCCGGAGGTAGTCAAACCCGAACTCGTTGTTGGTTCCATACGTGATATCCTGCCGGTAGGCCTCTTTGCGAGCCTCGTTGTCCATCTGGGAGAGGATCACTCCCACCGTGACGCCCAGGTAGTTGTAGATTGGGCGCATCCAGTCCGCGTCACGGCTCGCCAGATAGTCATTAACGGTGACAACGTGTACGCCTTTCCCGGTGAGACTGTTGAGGTACGCTGCGGTGACACTGCTCAGCGTCTTTCCTTCACCGGTTTTCATCTCCATGATTCTGCCCTGGTGCAGGACAATGCCGCCGAGTATCTGCACGTCGTAGAGACGCTCTCCAAGCGTTCTGCGCGCTGCCTCCCTGACAAGGGCAAACGCCTCTGGAAGTAGGTGGTCTGTGGTTTCGCCGGCCGAAAGGCGTTGTCTGAACGACTCGGTTGCGGTTGTGAACTGGGACGGGGTGAGGCCCATCGCCCATGCTTCGCGGGCGTTCACCTCATGCAGAATTGGCAAGAGGGACTGCAAGTCGGCTTGCCGTTTGGAGCCGAAGAGAGCCTCAATGACTCGTTGGATCATACGGACAATGTACCGGCCCCCCCTATGTCGGTCAAGATTGACAGCCGTGGAGTCCCGTCGGTAGTATGGCCGCACAATGCGTTCCCACATCTGCCTTCATCTACAGTGGATACGCCGTCTTCTACTCATGAGTGCGACGCTGCTGCTTGTGCTTACCGGTTGTGCCGGTCGTGGCGTGCCCCAGCTGGAGAGCAACGAGCTATTCCGGCTTGGGTACGGCAAGCTGGAGGGGCAGCTGGACCTGTTCCGCGAAAACCTGGTGTCTACGCGCAAGACGCGGATGGTGATGAGCGACGGTCTTTTTTTCGTCTCCAACGGTCCGTCCAACAAGGTCATGGAGTTCACTTCCTATGGTGACCTCATCTCGCTCTACTACAACTCCCAGGAGAATCCACGACCGGTGTCAGTCCGTGCCCCCGGCCGTGGAGAGCAACTGCTCAACCGGACCGCTACTTCGTACCCGTTCATCGCAGCGGGGGAGCTGGCTGTGACCAGTGACAAGACCGTACTGGTGGAGGACCGCGTTCCGGACCGCGTGGCCGTGTATGACGAAGAGCTCGGCGTGAAGCTCAACCGCGTGGTTGTTCGTTTTGATCCGGAATCCGACCAGGTCGACTACCTGGGGCAGGAGGGGATTGGCGGAAGCTATCTTCCCTACATACAGCGCATTGACGTCACCAACAACGATCACATTGTGGTGGTGACGGTCGCTCCACCGCAGTGGCTGATCTTCTGGTATGATCGGACCGGGCGGTTGCTTCGGCGGATCACCATCTCTTCGGAGACGCTTCCCGTTCCTGGAAACGTGGAGGTGGTCCCGGTGGTCGAGTCAATCATGCCGGACCGCGAACGCCTGCGGCTCTACCTCAAGATGAACTACTACGTTCAGGCCCGGGACTCGGAGACCGGGGCTCGCTTTGGCATTGACGAAGTGTTCAGCCGGATTTACTGGATGAACATCGAGAGTGGTGTCTACGAGGACTACGTGGCGGTTCCCCGCAATACCCGCTACGATGAGATGCGTGATCGTACCGACGAGTTCTACTATGAGCTCTTGGGTACCGCCCCCGGTGAGCACCTGTTCCTGTTGAGTCAGGTGGATGCGAACACCAGTGAGCTGATGATTCTCCATACCGGAGGCCGTGTTGTTCGACGCCGAGAAATCGAGCTGGACTACTCGGAGGTACTCTATCGGGACCTCTTTGTATCACCGACCGGAATTCTCTGCGGAATGGTGGCGAACGCCGAGTACGCGACCGTGCAGTGGTGGCGAACGGACAAGCTGTTCGCCAATGAAGCGCAGTAGGGGACCGGGATGAGACTGGTCACGGCGGCACAGATGGCGCGGATCGACCGGCGCGCGCAAGACGAGTACCGGCTTCCCGGCATCGCCTTGATGGAAAGCGCCGGGTATCGCGCGTGGGAGATGCTCAGGGAGCTTGAGCTGCAATCCCAGTCCAGGTTGGTATTCCTGGCCGGGAAGGGCAACAACGGCGGAGACGCGCTGGTTATGGCCAGGTACGCGGTGCTTGACGGCTATGCGCCAACGGTGATCCTCGCCTCTGAGGAACCCGGCCGGGAGGCGGGGATCAACCTGGAGGTGTGCCGCGCGCTCAGGATTCCCGTTCTCCCCTTTGGCGCTGAACACGGGGAGAACGCCGGCGTGGAACGCGCGCTTGCCGAAGCGGATGTCATTGTGGACGGTATTGCCGGCACCGGCATCAAAGGCGCGCTTCGCGGCGGCCTGGCATCCGTTGTGGAAACGCTCAACAGGTGCGCCGGACGGATAGTTGCACTCGATGTCCCCAGTGGGCTTGGTGACGACTACAGAAGCGGCTTTCCGGTCGTTCGTGCCCACCGGACCCTCACCATGGGGTTGCCCAAGCGCTGCTTGTTCCTTCCGCCTGCCCGCGCGTTTGTGGGTTTGGTTACTGTGGTGCCGGTTGGGTTTCCTAAACCGCTCCTTGAGGATGATCCGGAATCCGCACTGCTCTTAGACCCCGCTACATTCGCTGATCTCTTGCCGCCTCTGGATGAGACGGCGTACAAGAGCCGCAGAGGGACCGTCTGGGTGCTGGCCGGCTCGGTAGGATCGCTCGGAGCGGCGACGCTTGCGGCGGAGGCGGCGGGAAGGTGCAGGGCCGGGCTGGTGAGCCTGTTTGTGGACGATCAGCTGTACGCTGCAGCTGCCGGCCGGCTGCGTTCGGTCATGGTGAAGCCGCTGTCACTTCTGGATGCCGCGGCGCTTGAGTCCGGAGACGGCGCCGTGCCCAATGCCATGATCGTCGGTCCCGGCTGGGGAACCACCGCGGAACGCGCGTCGCTCCTGCAACAGGTCCTTGCGTCCGGGTTACCGGGCGTCCTGGATGCAGATGCCATAAACCTGCTCGCACGCGGCGAGGGACACCCAGCGTTGGGCGGGCGGTGGGTTCTGACCCCGCATCCTGGAGAGTTCGCCCGCCTCAGCCGCATGCGTGCCGCAGACGTGCTGGATGATCCCTACGAGGCCACGCAGCGGACCTCCGAGCGCTTGGATGCGGTGGTGGTCCTGAAGAGTCACGTTACGTTCATCGCTGAACCGTGCGGTCGTGTCACGGTGGTCGACGGCATGAACGCCGCCCTTGGTACCGGCGGCAGCGGTGATGTTCTTGCCGGCATGATTGGCGGGCTCATCGCCGCGGGGGTGCCTCCTGCCAGGGCCGCCGCGGCCGGCGTCGCCATGCACGCCACAGCGGCGCGGCGCGTTCGTGTCCGGGGCGGTTTGTTTCTGGCTGAAGACCTGCTTCCGGCGGTTTCCGAGTTGAGTGGAGGCTCCCGTGAGTAGCCGATCAGGAGATGCAGAGCAATCGGAACGCTCACGGCCGGACGGATTCCACTATGATCGTGGCGAGCGCGAAGGACTCGGTGGTAGGCGTACGGAAGAATCCGGCGGCCGAGCGTTCCGGCGCAATCGCGGACTACTGATCACGCTTCTGGATCTGGTCGTCATCCTGATCATGTTCGTGCTGTACGTCGTACTCGTCCTCCCGGCGTTGGGGAATCAGGAGATTGCCGGATTCCGATTCTCCGGCCGGGCATTCGAGTACGACGGCGAGGTTTTCGTTACCGTCGAAATCACGCACACTGATCGTTCGACCGGCGATTCCGCCCCCCCTCGCGGCGCAGAATCGCTGGTAGAGGTGGTGTTTCCCGACGGAGCAACCGTAACGGACGTGCTTCCGTCGCCGGGGAGCAAGGTTCGCGTGAGGCACGTTCTTCCGGAACCGGTGGAAGAGGTGCCGGTGAAGGTGACAGCGCTGGGGGAGAGCATTGAGCTGTTGGTGAACGTCCGCGCCGAGGATTGACCGAAGGGCGTACGGGCAAGTAATTTTGTGCAAAGGAGCCAGTGATGTACCAAGTCTATCTCCTCTCCATTGTTGCAAATCTGCTTGCAGGTATTGCGTTGGCGTTCGATCGATTGGATGAGCGTTTGCATGTCGGCTCATTCTTCAACCGGGATGCCTTCACCAGCCAATCGTTCAGGTTGGTGCTTGGCCTGATAACCGCCGGCGTCGGCTTTTTCCAGCTTCTCACCGTGCATCCCGAAGACGTGGTCTTTGTGGGTGACTTGATCCCAGCGGTTACCGGACTGGCTCTGGGAGCAATCCTTCTCCTGGAATACTACGAACACCGGTCGGAGTCTTCAGCCGCCGGCACGACGGAGCGCGCCGAGGGGGTCCGAACCGACGGTCTTCGAAGGGTGCTTCTTGGAAACGCGGCTACGTTTGGGATGCTGGGGATCCTGGTAGCGCTTCTGCACTTCATCCTCCATCGCTTTCTCTTTTTGTAGGAACCCCTCTGGCTGTTTCCACTGCGGCCATAATCCGTAGGACGGACGGGAGGTTGCTTCTGGTCCGGCGTCCACCCGGCGGTGAGCTCTCTGAGCTCTGGGAGCTGCCCGGTGGGAAAGGCGAGCCGGGCGAGCAACCCGAAGAGGCGGTACGTCGCGAGCTTCATGAGGAACTGGGGAGCACCGCCTGCCACGTGCGTCTTGCCGACCGTTTTGAGTTCACCAGCCGGGGACGGAGCTTTGAACTGCACGTGTACGATGTCTTTGGACCCTTCGAGCAGATTGTCCTAACTGAGCACGACGAGTGGCGATGGGTGTCTCTGGAGGAGTCGCTCCAGCTTCCGCTGGTGCCCTCCGATCGTGCGGTCCTGGAGCGCACTACCGCCGATCACGGCGCTGCGCCGGAAGAATCTATATGACGCTCCCATCAGGAATTGTCCCATTCTTGGGCACAATGATTATCCCATCGCGGACGTAGTAATTCTCAAAATCAGCCGGCTGTGAGTAGTCACCGTCAAGGCCGATTCGGCATCCTTCGCCAATCCGCGCGTTCTTGTCAATGATCGCGCGCCTGATGCTGGTTGCTTGGCCAATACCAATCGCCGGCATTCCCAGCTCACGGCTCTCTGCGTGTTCCGCGGGGGTCTCGTAGTGGTCTGCCCCCATGCAGAACACGCCGTCCAGCCTTACTCCGGCCTCAATAATCGTTCTGATTCCAATGAGCGAGTGGATGATCGTTGCGTCGGTGACAATGCATCCGTCCGCGGCAAGCGCGTGTGTCAACGTGCAGCCGTTGAACTTAGAGGCAGGCAGATCCCGCTTGTGCGTGAATATGGGTGACTGCTCGTCGTAGAAGTTAAAGCGTGGCTGAAGCGCGGCGAGATCAAGGTTGGTCTCGTAGAAGTTCTTGATGGTCCCGATGTCTTCCCAGTAGCCCGGGTAGACGTAGGCGTTAGACGGCGTTGATTGGATGAGCATGGGGATGATTTCTTTGCCAAAGTCCGCCTGCTCGTTGTCCAGCGCCCGCTCCAGCGCGCTCGCCTTGAAGAAATAGATACCCATGGAGGCAAGGTATTCTTTCCCGCGCTTTTGCTGCTCCGGGTTCGGGTGTAGTCCCTCGGGGATCCGCATGTGTGAGATATCCTGCGAGAGGGGAGGCTTTTCGGTAAATTCGGTGATCTTGCCGGAGTTGTCCACGGTCAGGATACCAAGCGAGACCGCCTCTTCTCGAGTAACGGGCGTGGTGGCAATAGTGACGTCGCAGCCGCTCGCCACATGCCGGCGGAAGAAGTCTTCCAAGTCCATCCGATACAGCTGATCGCCGGAGAGTATGAGGTAGTGCGCGGGTTTCTGCGTGTGGAAGTGGACGAAGTTCTTCCGTACGGCATCTCCCGTGCCTTCGTACCATCCTGACTCTGACGTGAACGTCTGCTCGGCGGCCAGAATCTCAACGAAACCTCGGGTGAATGTGTCGAAGTTGTAGGTGCTGTTGATGTGCAGATGAAGCGATGCGGAGTTGAACTGCGTGAGGACGTAGATCCGCTTGAATCCGCTGTTGATACTGTTGGACAGGGGGATATCCACCAGCCGGTACTTGGCGCCAAATGGGACGGCAGGCTTGGCGCGGTTCATGGTCAGTGGATAGAGACGGGTCCCCTTTCCACCACCCAGAACGATAGTCAATACACTCGTCATAGAGCAACAGTCTACGTCCACCATTGAACGGCGGTCAAGAAATTGCGTGTTAGATGGCGATGAAAGTGCACCTCCGCGGAGCGAGACAGTGGAGGGGGTCTGATAGTATCATGACCGGCGTATGTCGGCTCTCAGATCGCTTCTTGCTGAACTCCAGACGGATACCTCGTTCCTCCAGCACGTGACGTGTTGGGAGCAGATCCCGCCACGCGAAGGGCGCTATGAGGCGTTGCCGGACGACCTTGCCCCGACTCTGCGGGAAGCGCTGGTGCGACGCGGGATTGAGCGGCTCTACACCCACCAAGGACAATCCTATCGAGCTGCGCGTGCCGGCAAGGATTTCGTGGTGGTGACACCCACCGCCTCCGGCAAGACACTCTGTTACAACCTGGCGGTCCTGCAAACCATTCTGGAACGGCCGGAGGCGCGCGCACTGTACCTCTTCCCCACAAAGGCGCTCAGTCAAGACCAACAGTCGGAGCTCAACGAGTCGGTCCTTGGTGGTGAGCTCCCGGTCAAGATTGTCACCTATGACGGAGACACCCAGCCGTCTCTGCGAGTCTCCGCCCGGGAAACCGGGCAGATCATCATCAGCAATCCGGACATGTTGCACGCCGGTGTGTTGCCGAATCATCCCAAGTGGATCAAGTTCCTCCGGAACCTCGCCTTCATTGTGATTGATGAGATCCATACCTATCGTGGGGTCTTTGGCTCTCACCTCGCAAATGTCCTGCGCCGCCTCCGGAGGATTGTGTCGTTCTACGGATCGAGTCCGGTGTTCATCTGTTGTTCAGCGACCATCGGCAACCCCGCCGACCTTGCTGCCCGGGTTGTGGAGCGACCAATCACGCTCATTGATGACAACGGGGCGCCGGCAGGCGAGAAGCACATTGTCTTGTACAACCCACCGTTGGTTGATGCCGTTCAGGGTATCCGCAAGGGGGTAGTAAACACCAGCCAGGAGTTGGCTGTCCGCTTTCTGAAACAACACGTCAAGACGATTGTCTTTTCGCGTTCGCGTGTTCGCACTGAGTTGATCTCGAGTTATATCAACCAGAGCCTTGCAAACGTATTCACTGATAATCACCGTATCCGCGTTGAGGCGTACCGCGGCGGGTACCTGCCCAGTGAGAGACGGTCAATAGAGCGAGGTTTGAGAGACGGACGCATCCACGGGGTGGTCTCAACCAATGCCCTGGAGCTTGGAATTGACATCGGTGGTCTAGACGCCGCCGTCCTTGCCGGCTTCCCCGGTTCAATCGCCTCAGCGTGGCAGCAAGCCGGACGGGCCGGGCGACGAAGTGAGGTAAGCATCGCCGTGCTGGTGGCCTCCATCTCGCCGCTGGATCAGTACATGGTGAAGCACCCGGACTACTTCTTTGGACGTTCACCGGAGAGCAGTTTTCTGGATCCCGACAATCTCTACGTGTTGAGCGATCACCTCAAGTGCGCCGTCTTTGAGATCCCCATGAGGTCGTTGGCGCCGTTTCCGGACGGGGCTGAGACGGCGCTCGAGTTGCTTGAAGAGGGCGGAACCATCCGAAAGACCGGTGGGGCGTACTACTGGGCGGACCGCTCATACCCCGCGGAGGGGATCTCTCTGCGCAGTGCGACAACCGACAACGTTGTCATCATAGACACAACGGGAGGAGCCAACCGGGTCCTCGGGGAGATGGACCGCCCTTCGGCAAAAGAGCTGATTTTCACCAACGCAATCTACATCCACCGGGGCGAGCAGTACGTGGTCACCGAGCTTGACCTGGAGAACCGCCGGTGTTACGTGGAGCAAACGACGGTGAACTATTTCACCGACGCGTTGGTCAAGCGCGACATCAAGGTGCTGTTGGAAGACAGTCGTGAACGAGCAGCGGGCTGTACGGCGGTGGTGGGTGACATACTGGTTCGTAGCCAGGTTTCGCGATTCAAGAAGCTCACCTTCCGCCGTC
>CAYTGY010000143.1:0-8334 GCA_964437265.1 uncultured Spirochaetaceae bacterium
ATGTACCTCGGAAGGATCGTCGAATGCGGTACGCCGGATCAGATCTACATGCAGCCGCGTCACCCATACACTGAGGCGCTGATGGCGTCCATCCCTACGCCGGACCCTCGCGCCAAGAAGCGCGAGAGCCCGCCGCCCGGCGGTGTCCCGAATCCGGCCGCACCGCCGCCGGGCTGCCACTTTCATCCACGGTGCGCATATGCCGTTGATGCGTGTCGGCAGACGGACCCGGTTCTGGAGAGCGTGGACCCGGGCGATCAATTACGCCGTGCGGCGTGTATTCGCTCACAGGAGCTATCGCTGAAGGGGTATGAGGATCTACGAACAGATGGTGATTCAGCCGCTCGTTGAGCGGCTAAGAAACCTCACAAGGAGGAAGGTATGAGAGTACGAACGTTTATTGTTGGGCTGGTCATGGTGCTTGCGATCACCGGACTGGTGTTCGCAACCGGTGGCCAGGAAGATGGAGGCGCGACGGGGAGCACCGCCGCGGGCTCCGGTAACGAGTCGCCGATGCTCGCCGAGCTGGTGGCATCCGGGGATCTCCCGCCGCTGGCGGAGCGGTTGCCGGACAATCCGCTGGTCGTGGAACCGTATGAACAGGTCGGCCGGTACGGTGGTGATCTTTACATTGCCGCAACCAGCCTGCGCGGATTCGGGACTGATCTGCACGTGATCGGGTTCGAGTCGCCGTTGGCGCTCTACTCAGACACGACGGTTGGCCCGAACGTGATCGACGAGTGGGAGATATCGGCCGACAAGCGGGTGTACACGTTGCACCTACGCGAGGGGATCAGATGGTCTGATGGTGAGCCTCTCACCACCGACGACATCATGTTCTGGTGGAATGAAGAGGTTAATCACCCCGAACTGACCACCAGCGTGTTCATCGTCGAGTTTCAGGAGATGGAGGTCGAGCAGATTGACGATTACACCGTCCGGGTTACCCTTGGGCGGCCGTTCCCAATGTTCGAGCGGACCCTCTCATTGCAGTGGGCCTATCAAGGCGAGTGGTATCGTCCGTCGCACTTCCTGAAGGATTTTCACCCGAACTATGTTGATCCCGACGTCCTGCTTGAACGAGCTGAGGAAGAAGGGTTCGATTCAATTCGCGACTATTACTACTCGCGCGCCGGCTGGTCTCCCAAGCCGATTCACCCTGATACGCCGACCATCATCGCATACGATCTGGTGGAGAAGGGCGTTGACACGTGGATATGGGAGCGCAATCCGTACTACTGGAAGGTGGACACGGAAGGAAATCAGCTGCCCTACATCGACCGCGTAATCGTGCGCCAGGTTGAGAGCGCTGAGACGATCCAGGGCCAGATCATCAGCGGCCAGGTGGACATTGAGGTCTGGACCAACTCCCTGGGCAATTACACGCTCTATCGTGAAAACGAGGGGGCCGGTGGCTACCGAACGCTGCTGTGGGAGAGTGCGGCGAGCGCTGAAGTCAACTACATGCCGAATCAGACGTACGACGACGAGACGCTCAGGGCGATCTTCCAGGATGTCCGGTTCCGAAGGGCTCTTTCGTTGGCGATCGACCGCGATGAGATCAACGAACAGCTCTACTTCGGTCGTGCCGAGCCGCGCCAGTACACGGTGCATCCGTCAAGCGCGTACTACGAAGAAGCATGGGCCCAGGCGTACGCGGAGTTCGATCCGGAGCGGGCCAATGAGCTGCTTGACGACATGGGTCTTACTCAAACGGACGGCGATGGTTTTAGATTGATGCCTGACGGCAGACGGCTTGCCTTCACTATTCAGTACTGGCCGGAAGAGCCGGCGACCAAAACGGCGATGAGTGAACTGGTCAAGGAGTACTGGGCGGAGATCGGCGTGGACATCACGCTTCAGCCCCAAGATCGTAGTCTCAATTCGCAGCGTGCGGAGGCGAATGAGATTCAGATGAACATCTGGCATGGCGGCGGTACAACCGACAACATCTGGATGAACAACGCGAGCCCGCCGCTTGCAGCCGGAATCGGTTGGGGAACGCTGTGGGCGCAGTGGTATTCCACCGACGGCGAAGAAGGCGAGCGCCCACCGCGGTCGCTGCTTCCCTACTTTGAAATGGGTGATCAGCTGATCAACGAAGTGAACCAGGCTGAGCGAGACCGGATTGCCCGCGAACTGTGGCAGGCGCAGGCCGACCAGGTTTGGCACATCGGGACCGTGGGGCTCGCACCATACCCCATCATCATCTCTGAGGACCTGAAAAATGTTCCGGAGCAGGGAACGTGGAGCGGAGACACCCGCTGGTTGCGGCCGTACTATCCGGAGCAGTTTTACTTGGATCGGTAGTCGATTCTATGATGTTCATTGATCACTGATCGATGAATCAACACGAACGCACCGGGCGTCGAGCCCGGCGCGTTCGTTCCCGTTACGGTTGAGGAGCAGGAATGAACATCCTGAAGTTTACGGTGCGCCGGCTGATACTGGCCATCCCAACGCTTATACTCATCTCCATCCTCTCCTTCATCATTATTGAGCTTCCTCCGGGAGACTATCTCACCAGCTACGTCCAGGCCCTGCGTACCAGCGGCAATCAGATCAACGAACTACAGGTGCAGGCGCTGCGGGAGCGTTACGGCCTGGATCGGCCCATTCACGAGCGGTACCTCAAGTGGTTCGGCAATCTGTTGACCGGTGACATGGGGTACTCCTACACCTTCTCCCGACCGGTAAGTGAGCTCATCTCCGAACGGCTTCCCTATACCATCGCCATCAGTCTTTCCACGATCCTGTTCAGCTGGATCCTGGCAATACCCATAGCGATCTACAGTGCCGTCCGGAAATATTCGGTGGGCGACTACGTGGTCACCACCTTCGGTTTCATCGGGTTGTCTATTCCGAACTTCTTCTTGGCGATCGTTCTCATGTATGTGGGGTTCCGCTTCTTCGGAGTCAGCATCGGCGGCCTGTTCTCCAGAGACTACCTGTTGGCCGCCTGGAGTTGGGGCAAATTCGTGGACCTGCTGAAGCATATCTGGGTTCCCATTGTGGTGGTCGGCACGGCGGGTACCGCACAGACGATTCGCGTGCTCCGATCGAGTCTCCTTGACGAGCTTGACAAGGACTACGTTCGAACCGCCCGTGCCAAGGGACTGTCGGAGCGCCAGATACTGCTTCGCCATCCGTTGCGCGTTGCGATGAACCCCTTGATCAGCACCATCGGGTGGCTGCTTCCAACCGTGCTCTCCGGCGCGGTGATCACGGCGCAGGTCCTCAGCCTGCCGACCACTGGTCCGCTCTTGCTGGGGGCATTGCTGAATCAAGACATGTACCTTGCCGGGAGCTTTGTGTTCCTGCTCAGCGTCCTGACGGTGATTGGAACGTTCATCTCAGATATCCTGCTGGCCTGGATTGATCCACGGATACGCTATGACTGACATGACCGCGACTTCCGCACACGTTCCCGACCTCCCCCCGAGTCTGTCGCAGCGGCAATTGGTGTGGCGACGGTTCAAGAAGCACAAGGTGGCCGTGGTGGCCGGCATCGTGCTTGCACTTTTCTACGTAGTGGCGCTGTTCGCCGACTTCATCAGCCCGTATTCTCCGAACCATCGCTTTCCGGAGTTCCAGAACGCGCCCCCGCAAGCCGTGCGATTCTTCAGTGGGCCTGAGAGTGCGCGGTTTACGCCCCACATCTACCAGTTGGACTTCCGGGAGGATCCGGACACGTGGCGCAAGATCTACACGCCACTGAAGGATCGCCCCGTTCGGGTACGGTTCTTTGTGCGTGGTGAGGAGTACGAGTTTTTGGGGTTGATTCCCACCAGGTTGCACCTGTTCGGTACGGACACCGAGCAGCAGCCGATCTTCCTCTTTGGTACCGACAATCTGGGGAGAGACCTATTCTCACGGGTGCTGTACGGTAGCCGAGTATCGCTGACCGTCGGCCTCGTTGGTGTTGCGTTGAGCCTGATTTTGGGGCTTATCATCGGCGGCATCTCAGGGCTCATTGGCGGTGTGGTGGACACTGCAATTCAGCGGATTATCGAGACACTCCTGTCGATTCCGACCATACCGCTCTGGATGGCGCTGAGCGCCGCACTGCCGCCCACGTGGCCGCAGCTGCGGGTGTACTTCGGAATCACCGTGATCCTGTCAATCGTCGGTTGGACCGGCGTGGCGCGGGTTGTTCGCGGCAAGTTCCTCTCGCTCCGGGAAGAAGACTTTGTCCTTGCGTCGCGGACCTTTGGAGCAGGGCAGGGCTGGATCATCCGCCGTCACCTCATACCGGCGTTCATGAGCTACGTCATTGTGCACGTGACCATCTCCATTCCCGGGATGATTCTGGGCGAGACCGCCCTGAGTTTCCTGGGTCTGGGCCTGCGGGCGCCAACCATTAGCTGGGGCGTGCTGTTGCAGCAGGCGCAGAACATTCGCTCGGTGGCGCTGCATCCGTGGATGATGATTCCGGGCGTGTTCGTCATTGTGGTGGTGCTCGCATTCAGTTTTCTAGGCGACGGCGTGCGCGACGCCGTGGACCCGTATTCCAAATAGTCCCAGACGGGAACCGTCCGGCAGGCAACCATGGAACAACAAACCTACACACCATTTGGTTTTCTTCAGAACCCGCATTATCAGTGCGGCACCGGCTACTATGATGTCCAGAGCGGCGTGCTTCGCAGTGATCTTGAGATCGTAGGATTCGGGTGGGTCATCCCATTCCCTAAGCGCCCCCACTGGCTCGTCTCCGTCGGTATCGGCCTGAAGGTCGGCACGCACCGGCTTCTCACTCGCGATGAGCTTTCACCGTTCGACGTCGCGGCAACGGTACACACGCCGTTTCGGTTCCTCTACCGGCTGCGCACGCCGTGGACTGCTACCTATGCCGACTTCTGGCTGGACGAGCGTGATCGCCTTGCCTGTCGGATAACCCACGAGTCACCGGATGCGTCGCCTGGGCCCATTTCGCCGCTTCTCGTGGCGCGCGCATGGCGACCGGACGGCGTGGTGGACGTGGGCATTGATGGAACGGCCGTCCGTGTCCAGCGGGAGAACGATGAGCGATTTGCAACGCCGCCGGTTCGGATCGAGTTGACGGGCGACGGCACTGCGACGCCGCCAGAATGGGAAGCGGCGCGCGAGCACGGCGAGAACGAGCAGTGGTTCATCGCAGAGCCGGCTCCGTCACAGACAGTTACCGTCACGCTCACCCTTGATTCTCCGACTCCGCGTGTTGCCGCCGCTGCGGCGTACGGACCGGCGAGGAACACGCACGACGCCGCGGCCACAGCGGCGCTGCAGTTTGAGTCCTCGCTGCCGAAGCTCGTCGGCGCCTTCCCGCCGGCGTTCAGCAACGGCTTTTTCTACGACATGGAAACCACGCGTCTGTGTACGCTCCCGCCGGCCGGCATCTTCAAAGGACACTGGCCCACGTGGATGGTGAGTATGCCGCGTGCGGTGCTCGCTGAGGGCACCATGGATATGGCGCGGCTATCGTATGCGGACCCGGATTTGGCGAAGGAAGCACTTCTGACGCTCTTGCGTGATACGCCGCCGGCCAACACGCCGTGCGTCTTTGCAAGTGGTGAGTACAATATGGTTGCCGTCGACGGTACTCGCTGCGGGACGTCTCCGGCGTGGTGCATTCCGTTTCTCAATGTGTATGACGTGTATCAGCGTACCCAGGATGACGCGTGGATGCGCGAGATCTACCCACATCTGGTTGCGCTCGTGGAGTACTGGCTGGCCGAGCGCATTGACTCGGACGGTTGGCTTACCTACATGTGTACCTGGGAGGCCGGGGAGGACAACAATCCTCGGATTGATCCGGATGAAACCGGAGATGCGGTCATCTCCGATTTCGTGCGACCGGTGGAGCTGCAGGCGGCAATGGCGCAGGCCGGGATGGTGCTGCAGACATTCGCCGAGCGGCAGGGCATGGACGATGACGCTGCGCGTTTTGCCCGGTTGCGGACAGAGTTCGTAGCCAAGACGCAGCAGCTGTTTGACGAGCAGGCCGGCCGGTTCCGTGACTATGACCGCAAGCGCAACACGTTCGTGGCGGTCGACGGCGAAGAA
This sequence comes from uncultured Spirochaetaceae bacterium, assembly GCA_964437265.1. Lineage (GTDB taxonomy): Bacteria > Spirochaetota > Spirochaetia > DSM-27196 > SLST01 > CAYTGY01. The sequence continues at coordinate 6,043 of CAYTGY010000143.1, forward strand.
CGCTACTGGGGTGCGGACTTCACCCGACAGTCGCCGCTTTCGCTGATCGCGCTATTGGGTGGTATCGCTACCGACGAGCAACGATCGGCGATGCGGGATGAGGTGCGCGCGTTCTTCCGCTCACCGTTCACCATCTGGCCCTCGTGGTCGACGTTCGTCTTGGAAGCGGCAGCAGAGCTCGGCATGTACGAGTTCGCCGGAAGCATGGCCTATGAGATCACAGCGCGGGTATACGCGGCTTCAGACCGCCGCTCACTCGGTGAGGTTGGGGGAACGCGCTCCGGCGCGATGCCCGGTGCTTCTCCGGAGTACTGGCCGTACGACCCGGCGACCTTCGGCGGCAACGACGCCTACGCCTGGGGGGCGCAGGGCGCGGCGTTCGTGATTCGCCACATTCTGGGCATACGCAACGCGGAGACGTCCGAAAGACTCGGGTTGCGTCTCCGCCCCGCGTTTCCCGCCGCGATGCGTGCCGCGACGTCGTCGGACCGATTCTGGGGCGTCGAGAACCTCTTCCACCGCGGAAGGCGACTACGGATTGCCTACCGGGTTGAGGATGGAGCGACAAGCTGTGAGGTGGCGTTTGATGCGCCGGCCGCGCTGTCGGTGACCGAATGTGACGGCGAGAAGGTGGTCTATCAAGCCGGTCCGCAGCGCGCCCATGCATTTGCACTGCCGATCCACGACGGCCGGGTGGTCGAAGTGGTGCTGCTGTGAGCGCTTTGGCGCCTCTGCGACTTGCCGACACGTGGGTCATGGCGGTTGATGCCGACCTTCACCATGCTGCTGCAGAAGGTCGCACGGAGGTTCCGGAGCCGACCGGGCCGGAGGCGACCGATCGTCACAAACGGCTGCGGGCCGGCATTGATCCGGTTGTCCCGCCGGAACCCGGGGCTCCGCCTCCGGAGGCGCTGACAAGGTTGGCCTGCCGGCCACCGGAGGCGGAGACCGCGGTCGACGGCCTGCTCGCGCGCGCGGTCTCGGTTCCCACCACCTGGGAGCGCGAAGGATTTCCAAAGACGCTGGAAGGTCCGGTCTGGTTCGCCGTGAAGGTGGTTGTCGCCGACGGCGACCCGTCGTGCGGCGGTCTGACGCTCCGCTTTGGTGCGGTCTCGTACTTCGCCACGATCTGGGTCGACGGCGCCCGCGTTGCGACGCACCGCGGCATGTGGGACCCCTTCGATGTGGATGTGACCGACGTTATTGGACCGAACTCGGTGATCGCGATCGAGGTCTACAAGCCGTGGAGCCGCTTTCCCGTTCGCGAGAGTCTTGCCGGGTTCATCCCATACGTCACCACCACCTTCGGTGGGCCGTGGCAGCCGGTTGAGCTCGTTGCCGTCGGCGACCTGTCTATCACCGACGCGTGGGTGCGTACCGAGCCCGCAACGCCGGATGCATGCGCGATTGCAGCGGTGTCCGTGCGCAGCGGGAAACCGCGACGGGGCGTCGCGCTGACCGTGGCGCGCGTTTCCGGCCCAAGCAGCGATCCCGCCGCGGTGCGGCGCGGTGCCGAGGCCCATCGGATCGTCGACCTCCCAGCCGGTGAGAGCTCATGGGAGCTGGACCTGGACGCGCTCGACCTGCCGTGGTGGAGCCCCCGGGCGCCACAGCTCGCCGAGCTGGTGATCACGGTGGAGCACGACAAACTCCGCGAATCACGCGAGACACGTGCCGCTAAGCGCACGGTGAGCGCCGACGGAACACGACTCTTGTTGAACGGTCGGCCGGTGTACCCGCGGGGCGTGCTGCATTGGATGGCGTACCCGGACCGCTTCTCTCCCGACCCGACCCGAGAGCGGGCGGAGGCGGAACTAGGCGCGATTCAAGCGCTCGGCTACACCATGGTGAAGCTGTGTCTGGTGCTTCCGCCTGAGGTCTACTTCGAGGTCGCAGACGAGTTGGGCGTCTTTCTCTGGGTGGAGTTTCCCATGTGGCTTCCGCGCGTGACTGAAGGCTACGCCGAGCAAGCTGAGACCGAGTATCAGGCAATGGTGCGCCGCATTCGCAATCACCCGAGCGTGCTCCTGTATACGCTCGGGTGCGAGCTCTCATCAGAGGCAAACGCCGACATCCTAAAGCGGCTCTACGAACTGGTAAAGCATGAGACCGCCGGTGCGCTCGTTCGTGACAACAGCGGCAGCGCGGAAGCGTACGGCGGTGTGGCCGCCGAGTTCGCCGATTTCTCAGACTATCACTTCTACGCGGAAGCAACCGTCTTCTCAGACCTGATGGATCACTTCCTGCCTGCGTGGAAGCCGGCCCGCCCGCTGCTTTTTGGCGAGTATTGTG
>CAYTGY010000144.1:0-8305 GCA_964437265.1 uncultured Spirochaetaceae bacterium
AGCTGGACCATAAACATGAGATACGCAACCAGAAACGCCACGAGATACATGAGTCCGTACCATCGGAACGGCAGTCCTGGAATGATCTCAGCCTTAAGCCACGTTGGAAACTGAATGTAGAGCATGAGGTCCCCTCTGATTACGATCTGGTCAAGGAAAGGTAGGGCTAGTATAGCGGATCGCGTCTCCGGCGACTACTAATACGTTGTCGACGCACCTACCTGTCCGAGGCCGGATGGGGGGACGGAGCTCGAGCGTTGGCCGGATCACGGCTGGGAAGGAGTGCCCATGACATGGTATTATCCACTCTGAACACCATGGACGGCCGGCCGGACTACATTCGCATGGAACCGAAGGGACGAGAGGAGCTCCTGTCACAGCTCGGAAGCTTCTCGCCACAGGAACGGGCGCTCTTTCAGAGGCTGTGCGACTCCTGGGCGCCGATCATCGACCTCAAGCGCTTCGTAGCCTCCAATGACCTCCAGCTTGATCGACAACAGGCACCTTTTGATCGCCTTATGTCGAAGCTGAAGAAGTGTCACCTGGGGCTGTACCTGAGCTCCGTAGAGGGCCAGGAACGTCGTCCTGTGGCCGTGGTTCTGACTAATCCCGAAGAGCAACGATTCTTCTTCCATCTGCTCTCCGAGGCGTTGGATGAGCTTGGCTATGGGGCAGGAAGTGGGCTACCGGAGGTTAACCGGCTCGCCGAACGAGGTGTAATAATCCCTGCGCAGCATGCTACGGACGCAGATAGCGCAGCCTTAGCACAGGCCGCAAGCGCTCCGGGAGGGACGGAGCTGCCGGGATCGATCCTGCGATTACGTCTCCTGGATGACTACACGATCATGGTCCCTTCGACGGACGCGAAACGCCTGATCTCGAACACACTCCGCTGGCTCCGACACGCGGTGGAGGACGCGGCGCTCCTAGATGAGCTATCACGGGTCAGAAATGAGAGTCCAGCCGAGTTGCGCCGAATGGTAAAAGAGGAGAGCACGGCGTTCTGGCACGATCTCTGCAGAACCATCAGTACGGAACGGCAAGCGATCGCCTACCGTCGGGATCGATCCCCGAACGACGATCTCTTTCAGGCTGCATTCCTCATAATGAACTACATCGAAGCACGATCAGGAGCTGCTCAGAAGCGCGAACGGCGGCGTGAGCGCATTGATGAGGAACTCCAGGCCCTTGAGGAAGCGATCCGTAAGGCTGAAGGTGCAATACTCGATAGCAGCGAGTTTGGACGGTTGATGACCGCCGGTGAAAAACGCCTCGGAGACCTTGCGCCGGAGCTTCAGAAGCGTTTCACGGCGCAACTGCTAACCCCGTTGCCGCGACGAGCACTCGCGCCTGTCCACTACCTTCACGGCGACTATCTGCATCGGGACAATGCGTTCACCCTTTTTGATCGTCTTCGAGCCGGTGTGGCAAGCCGATTGCAGAAAGAGTATGTCGAGGTGATGAAGGAGATGCTGCGCGGCAAACACCCAGAGTACGGGGCGTTCTTCGAGAGCCGCTCAGCATTCGAGGCTGATATCCTCCAGCGGGCCGACGCAATCGACGCCGTCATCGTGGAATTCCTCGAGCAGCCCCAGATGCTCGCCGAGGCGCTTGTCCATCATACGAAGATGGTACGCAAGAACCTGACAGCAGAGGAACTTCGCTCAGTCTTGAGCGAGCTCTTTGACGTCCGTAGCTCTACCCTTCTTGAACTCCCTATTGTGTTCGGCCTATCTATGGTTGAGCTCTTCGAGACCGCGTTTGCGCGGCAAAGCGTCTTCCGTCAGCTCTGGTTTCGTGTCTCCGGCCGGTACGAGAACCTCCATGAGAGTTATCGCAAGCGCACGGCGACCCGAAAGCACGCTCCTACCCGGCGTGACCGCCCGGGGGACGGAGCTACAAACGAGGCTCACGGCCAGGAAGGACGAGGCGACACGCTGCCGGAGGAGGCAGCCGGAGTTCGGACCACGGGCACGGGACCACGGCGCAGGGAGGCACGGACATCACAGACGCCAAGCGGCTCACGTTCGCAGACGCCTTCTCCGCGTCCGAAGACGAGAAAGCAGGTCGATCGGGCATGGAATGAGTTTGGAGAGGCCCTCCGAAAGAAGTAGTAGGCGCCGAGGGAGCAAATGCCACGTTGGTTCGTCCCAGGGCGCCGCCATCGTTACTGGGGGACGGAGCACCTTGCACCTGATATGAGGCCCGCCTACAGAAGCCTACGTCTCAGGCTCTTCTTCACAACGTGCGCACAGTTGTAGCCTGACGCTCCGAATATGCCGCCACCGGGATGCTGCCCAGCATTCGCCATAAAGAGACCCTGCAGCGGAGTAGAATAGCCGGCGAGCTCCGGAAGCGGTCTGAACATAAACATCTGATCGATCAACATCTCAACATGCATCACGTTTGCGTTTGGCATGTTGTGCTTCTCCTTGATCACCGGCGGCGTCTGGACGTATGTATCGATCAGGTCTTGCCGACTACCAGGGGCGTACCGTTCCAAGACCCGGAATATCTTATCGACCTCGCGCTCCGTAATGGCGTCCCACGTGAGTCCCTCCCGGAGCTGGTATGGATAGTACTGGGACCACAAGAATAGCGTGTGCTTGCCTGGCGGTGCGAGGGTCGGATCGATGGCACTGAAGGTCATTGCGACAATCGCCGGGTCTCGTGAAGGCTCTCCCCTCAGGTAGTCCGCGTATGCATCATTGAGGTACTGCATGGAGGGACAGAGAAGCTGTAGGCCGCGATGTATCTGCTCGGAGGCGGCTCCGTCGCCGAGCTGATATGAGGGAAGACGATCCACCGCGCACCGCAAGACCATTCCGAAGCCGTTTCCCACATGGATCCGATTGATCCTCTCTCGCAGGGATGAGGGAGTCCATTCAGACAGAAGACGGCCAAACGTAACCACCACATGTGCGCTCGCAATTACGCGCTTCGCCGTGAATCGGTCACCGGCGATGGTCTCTGCGCCAACCGCCTTGTTCTTCTCAACAAGAATGCGACGAACCTCCGAACTCGGAAGCACCGTACCCCCGTGGTCCTCAATGTGAGCTCGCAGTGCTTGCGTCAGCATCCCGGATCCACCGCGAGGACGTGCGGGTCCCTTTGTATGGATCACAGAATGCCAACCGATGAACTCCGCGCCTACCGCGTCGATTGGCGGAGGACCGCTCTGCGCAGCCCACCATGCCAGCGCTGCCCGAAGCCGTTCGTCCGCAAAAGTGTCTCGGATCAGGCGCCCGTAACTCTTGAGAAGCGCTCTGAGCAGATCAGTGCGGTCCGTTCTCGAGCCACTCATCCCGCGGAATGCAAAGGTCCGACCCATCGTTCCCAATCCAGGAGGCTTAAGGAAGAGTTCAAAAACGGCCTCATTGAGCGGCTGCCACCGACGGACGAAAGACCTGTACGCGTCGGCGTCTCGGTCGCTGACGGCAGCGATACTCTCACAGGTCTGATCCAGATCCTGGAAGAAACTGATTGCGCTCCCATCTTCGAATGGCGCAGTCATGAAGGGGTCAAGCGGAATGTAGTCCAGACCGTAGTGCTCAAGCTGGAGATCCTCCACTATCGGCGTATGGTGGATCATGAAATGGGCGGAACCACCAACGTCCAGCTTGTAGCCGCCAAACATCTCTTCTGTGCAGACAGCCCCTCCGATGGTGGCTCTCCGCTCAAGCACGATAACGCGATACCCCCACTGCGCGAGATACGCCGCCGCCACAAGACCATTGTGACCACTACCAACTACCACAACATCCGCGTCCATACCTATTCGTACTACGTTGCGCCGTATTCCGCAATCGTGGCGACACGAAGCATCCGGCCGAAGCGTCGCGCAGGGACGGAGCTCGCAGCGGGAGCTTGATGCACTTGATGCCGACGACTAGTCCCACTACCTTGACCTGGTGATTGAGTGGCTGATCGTCGGAGGAGGGATTCATGGGACACTGCTGTCTCACGTTCTAAAGAGGAGAGTCGGGCTCTCTCCACGGACAGTCTGTGTTGTGGATCCCAACTCTCATCCCCTCGCCGACTGGGATCGTCGGACCAAAGCCTGTCGGATGAGATATCTCCGTTCCCCAGGGACGCACTGTCTTGACTCTTCTTACGTCTCGCTCTTCGAGTACGCGCGCCGAACAGGTTTTGGGCGGCCCGGTGCGGACTCGAGTTGGCGACGGAGCTCAAGGCTGCGCGCCGAACAATAAGCGCCCGCGCCTGGACCTGTTCGGAAAACATGCTTCGTGGGTGATCCGGCGCAACAACCTGGGATCACTCAGGCTCGAAGGAAGCGTACGTCGGCTCCATCGCAAGACGGGGATTTGGGTCGCCTCCATTGAATCGCGAGGACGTAGAATCTCAGTCCCGACAAGGAGAGTCATACTGGCGCTGGGTGCCGGGGACGTCCTTAGGTACCCAAAGGGCTTCGAGGATGCGCCTCATGTGTATGCGGGGGACCTCGCTGCACCGACGATGCACCGTGACAACGGCTCGAACAGGCGAATCACGATTGTTGGAGCGGGTCTTGCCGGAGGAATCCGGGCTCCGTCCCCCAGAACGTATCCGACGAGTTGTCCCAGCATGTTAGGGCCGGCTCAATTCGTCTCGTGCAGCGTCGTCTGTCCGCCGAAACCTCTATCTGCAGCCCTACCCATCCCGGCGCGGCGCTTGAGAGGACCGAGGAACGCCATCCCATGGCGGTCGGTCGTGTCCGAGTCAGAACGGCGCGTTGCGCTGAACCGCTCATACTTGCTACCGGGTTCTCTTCTCGGCGTCCGGGGGGTAGACTGGTGGACAGTCTCGTCGACGAAGAGTCTCTTCCGGTATACGAGGACGGGTATCCGATTCTGCATCACTCGCTAGAGTGGGCACCGTCGTTGTTTGTCACCGGCAAACTGGCCGAACTCGAGCTCGGCCCATCAGCAGGGAGCATCTCGGGCGCTCACATGGCCGGCAAGACCATCCTGGCCGCAGTAGGGGCAAGGGATCCGATAGCCGCTCGGTTCTCGCCGTGGGAACCGTTGCGCGTGTAGCCCAATGCGTGTCTTCCGGATCGCACCGGTGCGCCGTCAGGTCGGCTCAGGCAGAAGAAGCAATGCTGCTTCCGGAACCAAGAGCCGAATCAGCAATCCGGGAGGTTCAACGACCTCGAACCGCCCGTCTCTCATATGCCGAACACCGCAGTAGGCGTAGGCAGTCTCTGACCGGGAGATGCCCGCCACAACCGGATTGCGGCTGATGTATGTGAAGGTCGCGAGATACTGCCGGATGTCATCGATCACCTTGCTCTTGAATCGGTCGTGCCAAACGTGACCGGACACCCCCTGCATTCTGTTGAAGCGCATCGCGAAAACACCTAGCACCCACTGCATGATTCTGGACAGGTTCGCATCCCCAAGAGGATAGACAATCAGATGTACGTGGTTGTCCATGATGCAGAAGTGCTCAACCGCAAACGTGTACTTCGCCTTCGCCTGAGCAATGGTCCTGAACAACAACTCCTTTGTCACGGTTGAGCGCAGAATGAACTCTCCGCGATTCGCCTTTGCGATCACATGGTACTTAGCCGCCGGTTCGATTCTTCGTGGTTTCCTCACACTACTATAAGTGCCATCAGCTCCGCGGCGCTTGAGTTGTCGGGGGATTTCTGTCGGTTTCTAGGAAGAAAGGCGGCGCCAGTCCGGCTCCATCCCCATTGGGCTCCGTCCCCATCGCACAACACGTACACCCGGAAACACTGTCTGCCGAACTCGCGGATCAACCGACTACGTCTTCCACCTCGGCAACTGCGTGCTGGTATTCTAGAATACTCGTGCGGATGGACGCAAACACCAAAGGAAACACCACGTTGTAGAAGTAGGCCCGCTGGACCATTTGGGCTTTCATGCGACGATAGACGTTACGAATCTCAGCCTCGTGAGCGTCCATGTAGGACTCATATGAGGAGAACTCTTCCTCGCTATACTCCCGGAAGAATGGCTTCTTGATGATATCCTGGAACCTGCCAAGCCTCTCAAACAGATCGAAGAGCGAGTATTCTTTCTCGATGTACTCCTCTATCTGCGTTCGGTCTCCGCTGAAACGATGCTCAATCGTCCGGAATCGCTTCGGATACATTGTCTCTATCATGTACGCCTTTCGGAGGCTAACCGCCGAGTTTCGAAAAGCGTCCTCGATTGCATCGATAACGTAGCGATTCCCCCGGTAGTATTGCAGAAGCTCAAGGATTCGGTCTGCCCCGCTCGGCCCTCGGTTCAACAGAGCCTCAACCTGGTCACGAATCGCCTCGGGCAGTCGGAAGTTCACCTGGACACTATATGTGCGGAACTCGGCTCCCTTCTTGTCCTTCAGGAGGACTCGACTGAACTTGAACACCTCGTCCATGGTAATGTCGCGATAGTGACCAAAGACCGCCTGCGCCTCTCGCCGGAATCGCTCATAGTAGGAATCGACAATTCCGGTCTCCTCCAGGATTTGGTGGAGGCGCTCGCTGATTCGCAGCCCGCCGATCGGCGCGGTTGATTCCATGCGCTTCGCATCTATGACCGGAGTTCCAACGACATCCCACTGTTTGGCGCCGTCCGGGCCGAAGTTGCCTATCGTTACCTCGCCAATATTCGCTCCAATTCGAACACGAATCTGGAAGACGGCATTAATCGATGAGGCGATTGCAAAGTGGTTGCGCAAAGTGGAGATGATGTCAAATGCCCTCTGAAGCACCGCACGTGCCCCATCCGACACCCCTTCCAGCAAGAACTTCTCGTTTGCCTGGTTGAAGTGGTCGCAGACTCGCTGCATCTCAATGCAGGAGTAGAAGAGCTCGCGGGCAATGTACCGGTTGGCCTCCTCCTCCGACATGTCACGAACGTTCTGGTCGATGATTCCACCGTAGTGGAACATCAGACTATCGCCTTCTATCTTGTTCAGGTATCCGCCATGGCGCTTGAGAACGCCGTTGAACGCGGTATACAGCCCGTTTAGTACTGCCTGGTTCTCTTTCGGGCTGAGGAACTTGGAGAGGTAGGTGTAGTCGGCAATATCGAGGAACCCGATGCCTACAACCGTCTCCACAGAGTCCAATTGGATCCCGCCATACTCCATGATGGCGTCCACCAACTGCTTCGGCAGGTAGTAGTCCTCAATCTGCTTTCGGACCCTCAGCTCATCGACGGCACTCGAACCGTTGTCGCTGCTCTGTCCCTGTTCCTCGTGCCCCTCGTTATCCGCCAACATTTGCCTCTTGCCCGTCAAGTCGCGACTGTAACCGAGATCGAACGCAAGATCAACCGCGTCTTTTTGCCATTACCTCCAAACATGATTCTTAACTCATTAGCTTCAGTCCAAGACTCTCGGCGCGGCGACGTTTCCCGCGTCCTGAGTCGGGATCATTGGTGACAATGATAGTCTGTACCGTTTGAGACGGTACTCGTCACGATTCCGCCTGCCGATCGTACCAGTTCTCGAACCCGAGCTCGTGTCATGGATAGCGCGTCGAGCCACCTGCGCACCCGATAGAACGCCTGCTTTGGGCGACCGGCGCTGAGACAGTTGATCAAGCCAGTGGCGGCGTGCCGGTAACTGGCCTTGTCAGAGTACTCGCTGCGGTGGGTAGCAGGCGGCATGACCGACTCGCCGCGCACGGCGCCTGCGAACCCTGCTGACACTGTGGGCACGAACCCCTGCATGCGGCGAGCATTCTGCGAGATGCCGTCTCCGATGAACCCGCCATCTCTCGCTACGCCGTGTGTGAACCGGCCGTCGCTGTAGTGCAGCTCAATGCTCGCCTCGTCAGTCCTGGTAGACATGGCTATACTATACACTCGTGGAAACCATCCGGCTATTCACCGCTATCCCCATTGGCCCAGATCTCCGCACGGTGCTTTCGTCATTTGCCAAGCGTTTACCATCCGACCGCGTCCGACGGATCAAGAGCGAAAACCTCCACATTACCGTCCATTTCATCGGAGAAACACCGCCCGAGCGAGCCAAGAGCGCCGTTGACGCAGTCAGCAGGGCCAGCGCTCAACTGAAATCCGGGTCCATTCCATACCGCGCAAGTGCGCCCATCATGTTCCCCCCGGGGCGGCGCCCAAGAATGGTTGTGTCACCGGTTGTAGACTCTGCCGGACAACTGTCACAGCTCTGGATGGCATTGGGGACGGAGCTCCGAAGTTCGGGCTTCACGGTAGAGTCCAGACCATACCGTCCCCATATCACTTTGGCCTATATCCGCAAGGGAGCGCCTGCGCCGGACCTTGACTTCTCTGCCGGATCGCCGTTGGGGACGGAGCTCACAGCGGAT
>CAYTGY010000145.1:0-5835 GCA_964437265.1 uncultured Spirochaetaceae bacterium
GACGGTCTTCGGCGACAGGAGCTCGCAGAGAGCGAGGCGCGGTTCCGTACCCAGATTGAGCACGCACCTCAGGCGATTCTCCTGCTCAATTTGGAGCGGCGCGTCTGGATTGAGGCGAATCAGGTTGCAATCACGCTCTTCCGGGCTCCCAGAGAACAGATGCTCGAAGGATCGGTGCACGCCGTCCCGCCGTTCGCGTCCGCCTCTCCGGATACCAAACTCATGCTGGATGAAGCGGTCCGTGAGGCCACTACCTCAGGGCACAGCGCCTTTGAGGCATCCGTCTACGTGCCGAACGGTTCAAACCTCACGCTGGAGGTGCGGATGGTCCTGCTGCCGGGACACGCACCGGCGCTGGTGCTGGCATCGTTCATTGACATAACCGAGCAGCGGGCCGCGGAGGCGCGGTTGCGGTACTTGGCCACGCATGACACGGTGACGGGGCTTCCGAACCGGGCGCTGTTTGATGAGAGTCTTAGTGCAGCGCTCGAGCGTGCTGAGCGGAGCAACCGAGGCGTTGCGGTCTGTTTCGTGGATCTGGACAACTTCAAGTCGATCAACGACGCGTTCTCTCACTCGGCCGGCGATGAGGTGCTTGCGACCATTGGTGCCCGGATGCGCGGCGCTATTCGGCGCAGTGACATGGTGGCCAGGCGGGGCGGTGACGAGTTCTCGCTGATGATTGAGCAGGTGCGGGGTGTGACCGACGCGGAGCTTGTGGTGCAGAAGGTGGAAGCGGCACTCGGGCCGCCGGTTGTTGTGTCCGGACACGAGATCTACGTCACCGCAAGTATTGGCGTGAGCCTGTTTCCGGCAGACGCAGTGACGCCGGAGCTACTCCTGCGTAGTGCAGACACCGCGCTGTTCCACGCCAAGGCGCGCGGCAAGAACACGTACGCCATGTACTCCGAAGAGATGTCGCTGGCTGCCGCCGATCGGCTATGGCTGAGCAGCGAGCTGCGCCACGCGATCGCTCAGAACGGTATCTCGGTCTCATATCAGCCGCAGGTTGATCCGATCACCGGGATAATTCGCGGAGTAGAGGCTCTGGCTCGGTGGATTCATCCTGCCCGTGGTCGCATCTCTCCCGCGGAGTTCATCCCGGTGGCAGAGGAGACGGGCATTATCACGCTGCTCACCGAGCACGTGCTGGATACCGGTCTTGCCCAGCTTGCGCGGTGGCGTGAAGCGGGGATCCCCGTCCCCCGCCTTGGTGTCAACATCTCCACGCGCGATGTCATGCGAGCCGATCTTGCGGAGACCATCACCGCTGCGCTTGACCGATACGGCATACCCCCGGAGTCGCTGGAGCTGGAGCTCACCGAAAACATCGCGTTTACCAGCATTGAGTCGTCGCGTGACCGGTTGCTCCAGCTGAAACGAATTGGAGTACGCCTGGCCGTGGATGATTTTGGGACAGGCTACTCCACGCTCCATCAGCTTGCCCACTTTCCCATAGACACGCTCAAGTTGGATCAGCGGTTGACGCCGCAGATTGTGAGCTCCGAGAATGACCGCGCCGTGCTTGCCGGAGTGATGGAGATTGCCTCACGCATTGGATTCGAGACGGTTGCTGAGGGTGTAGAAAGCGAAGAACAGCTTCACGTCTTCACGGAGATGGGCTGCGCACTCATACAGGGATGGTACTACTCGCCGGCGCTGCCGGCCGCGGAGATAACCAGTCGCCTTCAGGCCGGACCTCCCGTTCCGGACCGGCCGCGGCCGGGGCAGCGCGGCGCCTCCGTGTCATGAGAGCCATCGTTGTCACTCTTCGCCGCATGCGGTACTCTGGAGCATCGTGGACCCGGTGATCAGGAAGGTACGGGTAACCGACGGCGTGTTCTGGATCGAGATCCCGGAAGCGGGTCTGCGTATCCTTTGCGGTTGTCCGGCGGATGTGGTGAAGCACCTCATGAAACGCGGTCTGGTTACCACTACGTGGGTCAGCGGCGTTCAGTGTGAGACCGGGCCAAACGCAATCCTGCTCTCAGATCTGGCCGTGCAGAACGGTGACTTCGCGAATCTCAGTGAGTTCGTCTTTCTTCAGATATTCTACCGGCAAGGCCTCCTGGTTCCTGGGCACCCGAACAATACCGGTGTCCGTCCCCTTTTGATTGGTTTGGAGCAACAAGTCAGATCACAACGCGACTACATCTACCGCGGAAACTATGGCCTTGTTAGCGAGGAGGAGATCCTCTCATGCGGCGTGGATCGCACCGTTGCGCGGGACCTGATGCACATCAAACGCGCCTTCGCGTTCGGCGAGCTCAAGCGACCGGATGAGCTGATTGACGTGTTCCCAATCGCCAAATCCCCGGTTGAGATCAGAGACGGCGTGGTGATTGAGAGAGAGGGATTGAACCGCTACGTGTTCACGTATGGCGAGCATCGCGAAACCGTCGACCTCAATCTTGGACCACATGCAGGGTATCCACCGCCGTTCCATCTGGGCATCCACCGCCTCAAGCGGCATTACTTTGCGGTGACACACAGCGGCGAGGGTGACGGGTGGGACGCAACCAGACCCGGTATGGCATCCGTCCTCACGTTTCAGGGGCGACTGTACCTTATAGATGCCGGTGCGAATGTGCTGCACAGTCTCAGCGCGCTTGGCGTTGGGGTGAACGAGATTGACGGCGTCTTCCACACCCACGTACACGACGATCATTTCGCCGGTCTGGCCGGACTGTTTCAGGCCGACCATCGGTTGCGGTACTTCGCTACCCCGCTGGTGCGGGCCGCCGCCGCCAAGAAGCTGGCTGCGCTGATGTCAATCCGGGAGTCCGGCTTCTCCGAGTACTTCGACGTGGTGGACCTCCCGGAGGAAGAGTGGACGAACGTAGACGGCTTGGAGGTGATGCCGCGCTTCACCATCCACCCCGTTGAGACCAGCGTATTCTACTTCCGCGCGCTTACCGGAAACGGGTACCGGACATACGCACACCTTGCGGACACCGGCGCGCTGGAGGTGATAGACCGGCGCATTCTGGCCGGGCTTCCTGAGAAGCGCGCAGCGGCCGTGCGCACGCGCCTTGCAGCCGCCTACTTCGAACCGGCGGACCTCAAGAAGATTGACATTGGCGGAGGACTCATCCACGGGATCGCCCAGGACTTCGTGAATGACCACTCCGCCAAGATCGTTCTGAGTCATGTTGCGCGTGACCTTACGCTGGAGGAGAAGGAGATAGGCTCCAGCGCGTCGTTTGGAATGCAGGATGTCTTGATTCCCGCGTTGAACCGCAAAGTATTCAGGGACCTGCCACGGCTGATTCGGACCTTCTTTCCGCGCTTACCTGACGACGAAATCCTTCTCTTGGACAATTGTCCGTTACGAATGTTCACCGCCGGGAGCATCCTCATACGCAAGAATGAGGTGCACCACAGCGTCTATTTGTTGGTCTCCGGATTGGTGGAAGTGCTGGACGCAGAACGCGGCGTTCAGAACCTCATCTCCCGCGGTTCCGCCATTGGCGAATGGTCCGGCCTGACGCAGCGGCCGTCACCGGTGACATACCGTTCAAAGAGCTACGTTGAGCTTCTCCAAGTGTCACGGGAGCTCTATACCGCAATCCTGACGCGCAATGATCTGCGGGACACCGCCGAGCAACTCTATGATCGACTGGCGTTCGTGGAGACGAATCGGTTGTTGGGCGACAACGTCTCCACGGGTGTTCAGGTTCGGCTGGCCGAGGTGCTGGAGTGGGTCTCACTCAAGCGCGGCGAGCGTATTGAAGGAGCCGGCAACAACCACGTGTGGATTGTGGTTTCCGGCCGGCTTACCGTTTCCGACGGCACGCACCATGTGGACGTCGCCCGGCCCGGTGACGTGTTTGGCGAAGAGGCAATTCACGGTAGGCGGAGTAAGCGTTTCTCCGCCACGGCAACCAAGGCGACGCGCGCCGCGCGCCTGCCGGCACGCGCGGTTGACAGTGTTCCCGTCATCCGGTGGCGTCTCTTCGAGCTGCACCAGCGAAGACTCATCCTGGCGTACACTGCGGCAAAACCCGCGTCGGAGACCAAAATTCGTTCGAGATCGAGCAAGAAAGCCCCCAAAACCGCGGAATAGCGGTTGACTTTTTTTCATTCCCGCGGTTACTAGGTATCCAGCCTTTTGGCAACACCAAGAAGGGGGCAGACCACATGACACATTTCTACGCATTGGTTCCTGATAGTGGCAGTAGGTTTGCCCGCGCCGGTAATGGCGCGTCGCCGGGTCCGGCGGTTGCCTTCTTGTTGCCAACAGGGTGAGTCCACTCTCGCTCACCACGTCCGGTAACTAAGAACACAACTGTTCCGAGACTCGTTGCGGGCAAACCGAGCCCGGTTTGTCAGGGGTTGGTCCCGTGGCGGCACCTGTGGCGTTGCATAGCCAGGTGTCGGCCGTCGGCGTATCTGTCCATATCTGGACACGGCTATGCTGTTTCATTGACAGAGGTTGCATCATGAAATCCGGTACGAATTCCCAAGCGGGAAAGCTCAAGCTGCTGTGGCAGGTAATGGGTTCCAATCGCCGCATCTACGTCGTCGCGCTTTTGGCCGTCGGTGTCGCGACACTGCTCTCCTATGCCGTGCCGCTGGTGGTTCGGATTACCATAGACAACGCCATTGGCGACCAACCGGTGGAGTTGCCGGCGTTTGCTGCCCGGTTCCTAACGCAGTCGGTGGGCATGGATTTCCTGCGCCTGAACCTGTGGGTGGTCGCCGTGACCATTATTGGGCTCACCCTGATTGGCGGCGTCTTTCAGTTCCTGCAGAAGCGATGGTCCGCGGAGGCCTCAGAACGAACCGCACAGGACATTCGAGAGCGACTCTACAATCACCTGCAGCACCTCTCATACCAGTATCACGTGACGGCGGAGACCGGTGATCTCATTCAGCGCAGTACCAGTGATGTGGAGACGGTGCGCCGCTTCCTGGCGGTGCAGCTGGTAGAGGTGGGACGCGGGATCCTCTTGGTCGGTACCGCGTTTCCCCTCCTGCTCTCCATCTACGCGCCGCTGGCATTGCTCTCAATTCCGGTCATCGTGATCATCTTCCTCTTCTCGCTCCTGTTCTTCCGCAAGGTCAAGGACGCGTTCAAGCAGAGCGATGAGGCGGAGGGCAGGCTCTCAACGGTATTGCAGGAGAACTTGACCGGCGTACGGGTGGTCCGTGCCTTTGCGCGGCAGGCCTACGAAGAGCAGAAGTTCGAGGACCGCAATTGCGAGTACCGGGACCTCACCATGCGGCTTGTCAAGCTGCTGGCCACCTACTGGTCCGCCAGCGACTTCATGGCGATGTTCCAGATGGGGCTAGTGTTGTGCGCAGGAACCTGGTTCGCACTGCAGGGCGCGCTCTCAATAGGTGAGCTGGTTGTCTTCATCACGGTCAACGGGATGCTCTTGTGGCCGGTACGCGCTCTGGGGCGGATCCTTGCGGATATGGGCAAGGCCGTGGTCTCCATCACGCGCATAGATGAAGTGCTGAGCGAGCCCACCGAGTATCCGCCTGAGCCCGCGCTCAAGCCGGAGATACGCGGGGAGATCGAGTTCCGCGACGTGCACTTCCGGTACAACGACGAGCGGGAGATCCTTCGGGGAATCAGTTTCACCGTGAAGCCGGGAACCACCGTGGCCATTCTGGGACCAACCGGAAGCGGCAAGAGCTCGCTGGTGCATCTGCTTGCCCGCCTGTACGACTACACCGGCGGAGAGATTCTCATTGATGGGGTCCCGCTCAAGCAGATCGACAAGAAGTGGATCCGCAGCCACATTGGGTTTGTGTTGCAGGAACCGTTCCTCTTCGCAAAGACGGTGAAGGAGAACATTGGATTGGCGCGGCGCGCGGTCACCGATG
>CAYTGY010000145.1:5845-8300 GCA_964437265.1 uncultured Spirochaetaceae bacterium
ACGCTGGTGGGTGAACGTGGCGTGACACTCTCCGGTGGCCAGAAACAGCGTGTTGCTATTGCGCGCGCTCTGATCACCGGGAACCCGATCATGGTCTTTGACGACAGTCTGAGCGCCGTGGACACGGAGACCGACGTTGCTATCAGGCGCGCGCTGTTGCGACGGTCTCGCGCCGCCACCACGTTCATCATCTCGCACCGGGTCACAACGCTCGCGAGTGCGGATCTCATCCTGGTGTTGGATGACGGCAAGATTGTTGAGTCCGGGACGCATGCAGCGTTGATGCGGGCCGGTGGGCTGTATCAGCGGGTCTGGGGCATCCAGAACTCGCTTGAGGACGAAATGAACAAGGAGCTCTCTCATGAACGCGTTTGAGGAGCAAGACTACAGTAAGAAACTCGACTTTGGGCTCTGGAAGCAGCTGTTGCAGCACGCCAGACACTACAAGTGGCACCTGGTGAGCCTTGGCATTGTCATGGTCATGGTGGCGGTGATTGACGCCATCTTTCCGCTGATCAATCGCTGGGCAATTGACCACTTCATTGTGCCGCAGCGACGTGAGGGGCTGTGGCGGCTGATCGTCACCTTTGGCGGTGTCACCGTGGTGCAGGCGGTCAATGTGTTTCTGTTGATCATACTTGCCGGCCGTGTAGAGATAGGTCTGACCTACGATCTGCGCAAGGTGGGGTTCCGCCGTCTCCAGGAGCTGTCATTCAGCTACTACGACAAGACACCGGTGGGCTGGATCATGGCGCGGATGACCAGCGATGCGCAGCGATTAGGTGAGACCATCAGTTGGGGCATTGTGGACATAGTGTGGGGCGGCATGATGATGCTCTCCATTGCGGTGGCAATGCTCATCATGAACTGGCAGCTGGCGCTGGTAGTGCTCTCCGTGATCCCCCCGCTGGTGTTGATCAGCATGTACTTTCAGAAACGGATCCTGGCCGCGCACCGGGACGTCCGCAAGACAAACTCCAAGATCTCGGGCGCCTACAATGAGGGCATCATGGGCGCCAAGACCACCAAGACCCTGGTGCGAGAGAAAGCGAACCTTGGTGACTTTCAGCAGTTGACGAACAAGATGCGCAACGCGAGCGTGCGCGTGGCGGTCTTCAGCGGACTGTATCTTCCGTTGGTCCTGACGCTGGGCAGCATTGGGACGGGGTTAGCGATCTGGACCGGTGGCGCCGGTGTGATTGCCGGTGTGCTGACCTACGGGACGTTGGTGGCATTTGTGAGCTACACCGTTCAGTTCTTTGAGCCGGTTCGTGAGGTTGCCCGCGTGATTGCGGAATTGCAGAGCGCCCAGGCTTCCGCGGAGCGTCTGCTCTCGCTGATCAACACGGAGCCCGACATTCGGGATACGCCTGAGGTCATCGCGGCGTTCGGCACTGAGTTCGAGCCCAAGCGCGCCGCATGGCCACCGGTCACCGGAGAGATCGAGTTCAGGAACGTCGGCTTCCAGTACAAAGATGGTGAGCGGGTCCTTCGCAACTTCAACCTGCATGTGCCGGCAGGCCAGACGATTGCGCTGGTTGGGGAGACTGGAAGCGGGAAGAGCACCATTGTAAATCTGGCATGCCGTTTCTACGAGCCAACTGAGGGAGGGATACTGATTGACGGTGTTGACTACCGCGAGCGCTCCATACTCTGGCACGAGTCTCACTTGGGGTACGTGCTCCAGCAGCCGCACCTGTTCAGTGGCACCATCCGGGAGAACATCCGCTATGGGCGTCTTGAGGCAACCGACGAAGAGGTGGAAGCGGCGGCACGCATGGTCAATGCAGACACGTTCGTGGGCAGAATGGAGCACGGCTACGACAGTCCGGTGGGCGAGGGTGGGAGCTTGCTCTCAACCGGTGAGAAGCAGTTGGTGAGCTTTGCGCGTGCGATCATTGCGGACCCACCGTTCTTTGTGTTTGACGAGGCAACCAGCTCAGTTGATACGGAGACGGAGAAACTCATCCAGGATGCCGTTCAGACGGTGCTCGAAAACCGCACCAGCTTCATCATTGCGCACCGGCTGTCCACCATAAAGAGTGCGGATCGAATACTGGTGATTGATGATGGACAGATTGTGGAAGACGGCACGCACCATGAGCTACTGGAGCATCGCGGCAAGTACTACCACCTCTACACCAGCCAGTTTCTGGAAGAGGAAGAGGTGCACGTGTTGCAGCACCACTAGGGAAATGAATGAGGACGGGCGTGGTGCGTGGGCCACGGTAGAGCGCGGAATTGGTGAGCTTGTGATATGCCTCGCAATGCGTTAGCATTTTGCCTCACATGAGTACATCGCAGACCGACGAGTTGATTCGCCTGTCGTTCTTCACGGAGACAGCAAAGGCAATCTCACAGGCACAGACGCTCCGGCAGACCCTGCTGGAGGTTATGAACCAGGTGGGCAGAATCTTCAGCCCACGCAACTGGTCACTCCTGCTGTGCGACCCCA
>CAYTGY010000146.1:0-8297 GCA_964437265.1 uncultured Spirochaetaceae bacterium
GCTTCTCCTCTCCGAACCGTACGTGCGCCTCTCAGCGCATACGGCTCTCCATTCAAGCGTGGCTCATAGCCATCGCAACATCCCTGTAGCGAGAGGTGACGGTATTCCGTTGTTCCGTCCTTGGTAGGTACGGGTTCGTTTCCGGGTTACGCCACCTGAATTGACCTTTTCGGCTGGTTATCAGCCTCCTGAGTGACACACCACATACGACATCGTAAGGGCCACGACCGAAAAGCACCCAGGTCTTTGCCATTTCCGGTTTTGGTCTACGGACGTTCCGTTTCATCAATTGCTTGATGGACGTCTTATACTTCCGCGCCAGCCAGTAGGCCAGTTTCCAGAACGCGATCCTGTCCAGCTTCGCGTAGATCGTAGCGGTGAAATCAGTGTATCGGTAGAAATTTGCCCATCCTGCCAGTCGGCTGTTCAGGCGTTCTACCATTGCGATCTTGTTCTCGCTGTAGTCCCGCGAGAGTTCGTCAGCAATCGAGCGCGCAAACGCTCGATACTTTTCCCACGGTATGGTTGTGACCGTGCGCATGGTACCTCGTGGCCCGCGTTTTCTGATGATCCGGTGTCCAAGAAAGACAAACCCATCGTTGACATGCGTGACATGGGTTTTGTCCATGTTAAGCGTCAGTGAGAGCTCGTCCTCGAGGAACTGCCGAACCAACTCACGGATCGACTCAGCGTCACCCTTCATGCCTTTGACGATGAGAACAAAGTCATCGGCGTACCGGCAGTATGCAACAGCCGGAATCCAGGTTCGTCCTTCACGCAGTGCGATAGGACGCTGCTCCGTGATTGTGCGATTCCAGTACCACCGATCCTTGCGGGCCTTCTTGCCCACATAGTGTCGATCCATCCATTGGTCAAACTCGTTGAGCATGATATTGGACAACAGTGGTGATAGCACCCCTCCTTGGGGGACACCTTCTTCAGCGGCACGGAACAATCCTTTGTCGATATGTCCTGCTTTCAGAAACTTCCACAGAAGCGCCGTAAAGCGCTGGTCTCGAATTCGTCCTCGCACGCACCGCATCAGCTTCTTGTGGTGCACTGTATCGAAGTAGCTAGAGAGGTCACCTTCGATGACCCAGCGGCCGGCTTCGTGCGTGCCATCTTGCAGCTGTAATTGTACGGTCCGTATCGCGTGATGGACGCTGCGTTCTGGTCGGAAACCGTAGGAAAGGCGATGAAAATCGCTCTCCCAAATTGGTTCCATCGCCATCAGCATTGCCCGTTGTACGATTCGGTCGCGCAAGGTTGGGATGCCC
This sequence comes from uncultured Spirochaetaceae bacterium, assembly GCA_964437265.1. Classification (GTDB taxonomy): domain Bacteria; phylum Spirochaetota; class Spirochaetia; order DSM-27196; family SLST01; genus CAYTGY01. Next base: position 1,278 of record CAYTGY010000146.1, read on the forward strand.
AACGGACGTTGTTTTCCATTCGGCTTCGGTATGTACACGCGCCGAGCCGGTTGCGGATCATAGTCTCCCGCAAGCAGATCGTGGCGGATCTCTTCCAGATATTGGTCGAGCTTCCGCTCTATTTCGGCTTTGTGCACTCCGTCAGTACCGGCGGTGTGCGACCCTTTACTGGAAAGAGTGATGCGCGCCGCTTCATGGAGCCATTCGCGTTGAGCGATGAGTCGGAGCATCCGGTCAAACCGCCTGTGCGGATTGGATGCCGACCATGTTGCCAGCTTGCTCTGCATTTCACTGATTATCAAAGGTCTTCACCTCTCTATGGTCAGATAATGTGCGGATTAAGCCGCCCGAACTGCCTTCCTTCGCCATGTGACGGTCTTTCTCCGCCGCGGAGTACTACGAAGGCTCCGCCAGCTTGCAGGTCATCGAGGCCACACTCCCTTGGCATTCCGTACAAGCCTTCCTTGGTTTACGTAATTGGACTCATTCGCATTAGTGAGGTTGCCGATCGCATTCTTTATCCTTGCGTTCCGCAAGTCGGGGCATAGCCAACAGGCCTAGCTGCGCACTTCCTGTGGTAGCTTCCGTGGTACCATACTTATGTTCCACATTTGGCGGTTCCGGAGACATGGCTGTTCTCCAAAATCCCATACCCACCACCTGGTAAGCCGTGTAGGTGGTAGCGACATTTCAGCTCTCAGATGCGGGTTAATCGGTTCGTGTTCCTCAACCTTCCAATGCTCAGCCTGGAGACGCATCTTGGCGTAACGACCTCGCCTCACGTCCCTTTTCCCACGGGCTCGGTCACCCTGCCAGTGTGCGGCAGGTCACCCCCGCTTCGGCTCTCGCCTTTCCGCAACGAAAGGCGGATATCTCCTGTTTAACCTCCTTGTCTTCACAAGATATATTCCAATTACGCTCGTGCCCCATTCACCATCTCCGATGGTTTATGGAGTCCAAGCGCACGCCACGTGATGTCCCACGCGCACACCTGGTCAGGTGCGGTCACGTTGTAGGTGTGTGCGGGACGATGCTTACGAGGCTTTTTGGATTTCTGACGATGCCCCAGAGCCTTTCGCTTCCGTAGGATGCGGGACGCTGGCGATGTAAGTTCCTTCGCCAGCGAGAGTTGCGACGATCTGAACACGACAATGACATCCAGATCGCTGGTATCGCTGGCCTCATCGCGTGCGACGGACCCGAACAGTTTGGTCGAGATCGCGCAGGTCTTTCGCGGCACTCTTCTTCCAGATGATGTCAAAATCAGGTGTCACGCTCGAGTTCTTGCTCGAGTTCGGCCTGCGTAATTGTTCCTTCAGATTGCCGCTCAGCGACAACCGCTAAGTCGTCAAGATCTTCGAGCAACTCTTGGTAGTCCCCGAAGGACAGAATCACGGCTTTGCGGTTTCCATGTTCGTCGGTGACAGGGTCAGAACGTTCAGACGATCTCAGGCCGAATCACCGTCATCCGGGCCGCACCCAGAGCGGCCTGGAGCCGGGTGAACGTGGGCTCTGCGATCGTCTCGTTATGCTATGCCCAGAGAAGGGGCTTGTCAGTTGACTCGTGCCAAATAGAGGATCTGGCGGTCTGACTCCTCCTGGAGAATCGTCAGGTGATCCGTGGCGTCCAGCACGGCGACAACACGTTTTGCGTCGGATAGGCGCAAAGCGTTGACCAAGTAGCGATCGTCTGCCAGTCCGAAGATCGAGTTGATTTCGTAGTCAAGAAGCGTGTCGATCTCTCGATATTCGTTTGAGGTTGGGTCGATGCGGTAGGTCCGGTACGTGTCAGTCAGAGCGGTCAGCAAGAGCGAGTCGTCGGCCCCCACCATGGCGGAGATCCCCTGGAAGTCGGGAAGAAACGACAACCGCCGCGGTTCGCCGGACGGGTTCCCAACTTCGATCACGAATCGGTAGATGTAATCGTCTGCCACGAACACGCGGTCTTGAGTCGACGCTTTGAGGCTCGACCAAGGAACCGTCATGTAACCGACATCTTCGGCGACGAGCTCAAAGGAATGGATGCCCGTAGCATCGAAGACGACCTGGAAGATCTGATAGAAGCCACCAGCTTGACCACCGAACTCATAGGTATAGCTGTGGTAGTAGATGTCGCCGCCGGGTCCAGCCCAGAAGGTTGCGCTTGGTAGTATCACCAGACCGCCGTCCGGCTTCACAAGACGAATGTCGTCCTCCCACGTGCGATACGCTACGTAGCCGGTCGACGAAACCTCGAAGTAGTCAACGCGATCACCCGTTGCCGAAATCACTGTCGCTGTGGGTTCTTCATCGGTCGTATCGACACGGTAGACGACGTCCTGAGAGAGGAAGTAGACCGCGCCGTTGCCGTCAATCTGGAACGGAGGGGGATCGCGATAGTAGTTGACCATTTTGGATACACTGCCGAGAGAGCCCAGATCGTAGATGATTCCATCAGCGAGGCGGAGCAGATAGGCAGATGACACTGACTGTAGCGTTGTGCCAAAGACGAGTAGCACGTATTGGTCCGCGATGCCGGTAACGAGCAAGAGCGACCCGGAAGGCGTGATGGGAAGCTCTGAAAGAGCCGTTTGGATGATCGTGCCGTCAGGAAGCAATTGATGGAGGCTCGTGTCGGCCACGGTTCGGGATCCGGACGCTGTCGATACAAACAATGCTTCGGCGTCCGGGTGGATCCAGTCGCCGAGCGGTTCCGGGCCGCCGACAGAGCACGATGAAACGACGACGAATGAGAGAAGGGCCACGAGCAACGGGCGAATCATGCGCACAATTTCGCTCTCCGTATAGCTCCAATCATACCGAGCCCTCTCAGCTCAGGCAATCAATAGACATGGCTCCGCAATGACGCCGTCGTGGCGAGTCCATGTGGCGCCGTCTGCGTATCGAGCGTGGTACGGGTGCGTTTCTGGTTGGGCTTGAACCCGTATTTCCAGGCGTACTGTTCGAACGAACGCGGCGGTTCGGCGCTCGCGCGGGGAATCCGAAGTCGATCGTAGAGTTCTTCGATCTCCTCCAACGTCACCTTGCGTTCGATAGCTTGCGCTTCGTTGGCCATAGAGAACCTCCCCCAGAAAAGTACCGATATCCTCACTGATTCGAGAACCCGCCCGGCGGCGCATCCGCCCAATCGCACCCGACCGTTCCCATATCATACCACCGATCGGACCCGTTATCGACTACTGCTGCCCCTGGGCGTAGTCGGCGATCTGCCGGTCTATCTTGATGAGCTGGTTTACCACGGTTGAAACATCCGTGTTCCGCTTCCGTGCGATTTCTTCCACGAACGAAAACGCCTCCGCGTCCAGAAACGCGACAGTGTTTCCTTCACGATAGAACTCCAAATACTTGCCTCGCGGGCTCATGGGACCCGCGCCAGATTCTTGGCAAAACGTTGCCGCGGCTGCGGCGAGTTAGTCCTATTCCCCACCGTGTGGTATAGTCGAGCGACATCAGAAGCGCCTTGCAGAGGGAGGAACAATGGAGCCCATCATCGTCAACGCCGTCGCACCCACTCGTATCTGCGACATTGGGGGATGGACTGACACGTGGTTTGCCGGACATGGGTCCGTCTTCAGCATTGCGGTATACCCTCACGTAGAGGTTCAGATATTCCTGACCGAATCTCCCGGGCGGCGAGACGTCACCATTGATTTTGAGAACTACGGCGAGCGCCTGACCGTTGATCCGGACGATCTGCGCTACGACCAGCACCCGCTAATCCATGCTGCACTGGATGTATGTGGGGTTCCTGAGAACGTGGAAGCGCGAGTGAACATTTTCTGCGCCGTTCCGCCGGGCGCATCGACGGGCACGTCCGCGGCCGTGTCCGTCGCACTGGTTGCCGCGTTGTCACGCGTGAAAGGCGGGCGGCTCGCAGCACATGAAATCGCGCATATGGCACACCGTTTGGAGACGGAGAAGCTCGAGCTGCAAAGCGGTGTCCAGGACCAGATGGCAAGCGCCTACGGCGGAATCAACTACATGCAGATTACACAGTATCCGCACACGACTGTTTCGCAACTGCATGTTCCGGATGCCACGTGGTGGGAGCTGGAGAACCGGCTCTCCTTGCTGTACGTGGGTCAACCGCACAGCTCCAGTGAGATTCACCACCAGGTGATCAAATCCCTGGGAGAAAGCGCCGGCGAGGACGCTCGGATTGTGCGACTCCGAGAGCTTGCGGAAGTTGCGAAGTCGGCCATATTGGCGGGCGAGATCCCCACCTTGGCCGGAGCGATGAACGAGAATACAGAAGTCCAACGATCCATGCACTCCGGTCTGGTCCCGGCAGCGTTTGAAGATGCCATTGAGCGCGCAGAGAAGCTTGGAGGAGTTGGTTTCAAGGTGAACGGAGCAGGAGGGGACGGTGGGACGCTGACCATTCTGTCTGACGGCGACATGGCAAAGAAACGCAGGATGCAGGTGGAGCTGGAGAGCATGGGCTACTCGCTGATCCCGCTCTACCTGGCCCGCCGCGGGGTGCGCAGCTGGATTTCCGAAGGTCAGGTTACGAACCAGTAGCAACCCGTGTGCGTTGGAACTGCACCATGTCGTGAACTGTCTGCTCAAGCGGGATGTGCGGCTTCCAGCCGGTGTCTTGCCGCAATCGGCGATTCTCGCCACGTATCACTCTCTGTGAGCTTCGGGTACCCGCAGTGGTTGTGACATCTGCATGTGGGCAGCCGGCAGCGGCGAGCGCCATCTCAAGAATATGGGAGAGCGGTACAGCGGATCCTCTACAAACGTTGTACGGAGTGCTCGGTTTCCCGTCTGTGGCTATAGCAATGTAAGCGCGCACAACGTCGCGGACGTCCAGGATGTCTCGCTGCACGCTCAGGTCACCGACTTCGATCCGGCTTCGCCTGCCCGCACTGACTTCCACTGCCTGGCGAACGAAGTTGCCGACTGCGTACGTTGCTGTCTGCCCGGGACCCGTATGGTTGAACGACCGAGAGAGCCGCAGGCTTCCGGGCCGGTTCGAAGCCGCACACAGCAGCATTCGCTCTGCCATCTCCTTCGTGATGCCGTACACATCACGTGCACCAAGCGCATCGGTCTCCGAGAAGACAGCCTCCTCACCCGATTTGGGCGCGTACTGGTGAGAAGTGCCGACGTAGAGCATGGTGCAACCGGAGACGTTGGCCGCGGCAGCAAAGACGTTGAGCGAACCTTCGACGTTTACGCGAACAGCATCAATAGGGTTGCGCGTTGCGACACCAGGCGCAGCAATGGCGGCCAGATGAAAGATGAGTGACGGTTGATGTTCGGCGACAGCAGCGGACACCGAGGGGCCGTCGCCGATGTCCACGCTGAGCTCGTGAACATCTGGAATGCCCGAAACAGCGGTCTCAAGACCAATCACGCGGAGATCGCGCTCGTGGAGGAGCCGGATGAGGTGTCTCCCCACGAAACCTCCGGAACCGGTCACCATGGCAACGGTCCGGGTCATTGGCGCTCCATTTCCAGATCTGCCGCCACCATCATCTGGACGAGGTCGGAGAAGCCAACGTCGGGCTCCCATCCAAGCTCCTTGTTGGCGAGAGCTGGGCTTCCTATGAGCAGATCAACCTCCGCCGGCCGATAGAACTTCTCATTGATCTGAACAAGGACTCGCCCGCTGTCGCTATCGTATCCCTTCTCTTGCAGACCCGATCCTTTCCACTCAATGCCAACGCCGGCGTGTCTGAAAGCCAGGTCCACAAACTCGCGCACGGTGTGGGTCTCTCCGGTAGCAACGACAAAATCACGCGCTATAGGTTGCTGGAGCATCATCCACATGGCCCTGACGTAGTCTCCGGCGAAACCCCAGTCACGCTTGGAATCCAGATTGCCCAGCTCTAACATCTCCTGCTTGCCGGTGACAATCCGAGCGACAGAGTGGGTAATCTTCCGCGTGACAAACTCATACCCTCGCCGTGGCGACTCATGGTTGAACAGGATTCCCGAACAGGCGTGAAGATCATAGCTCTCACGATAGTTGACGGTGATCCAATGTCCGTACAGCTTGGCAACTCCGTACGGACTGCGAGGGTAGAATGGGGTACTCTCGTCTTGCGGCACAGCCTGGACTTTGCCGAACATCTCGCTTGAGGACGCCTGGTAGAAGCGCGCCTGCGGCCGTGCGCGCCGAACGGCCTCGAGGAGCCGCGTGACCCCGAGAGCGGTGAACTCGCCGGTGAGAACCGGCTGAGACCACGAAGTAGGCACGAAACTCTGGGCTGCGAGATTGTAGACTTCGTCGGGTTCACACTCCGCAACAGCCTGTGTAAGCGAACTCTGGTCCAAAAGGTCCGCGTGGAGAAGCTGGACTCGGTCAATCAAGTGGGTGATCCGCGAGTAGTTGATGGTACTGGTGCGGCGGACTAAGCCGTACACCTGGTACCCCTTATCCAGGAGAAGGTCTGCCAGATAGGAGCCATCTTGCCCGGTGATTCCCGTAATGAGTGCGTTCTTCACTCGTGTACCTCCGATTGGTTCTTGCTACAGAGACGTCGGCCGATTGGTGGCGTTCCCTGGTCGAGACTTGCGTTTCGTAGACTACCACAATCCGGACAAACGTGCCGCATTCCGCTGGAATGCGGCGCCAAAGCGTACTTGTCGACTCGGTTGCGCTTCACCCGACGAGCCGTCTTCTCGCGCTACTCACAGCGACGCGCACGTAGTACGATGCGCGGAAGCATCATTCAGGTAACAGACGGAGGTACCACGGCATGGAAGGCTACTCGTTGAGTCCTGCAGCGGAGAGGTTCGATCTGCCCACGGCTGACGCATACGAGCCGGAGCTGCGGCGGGTGACCGCGCTTGCAGAGGCGGCCCGGTCCGTGGGCAAAGAAGTGGTGGTGGTGGTTGGTTTGGGGTTTGTGGGCGCGGTGATGGCGGCGATCATTGCAGATACTACTGACGATGAGACCGGTAGGCCCAGCAAGCTGGTGATTGGGTACCAGCGGCCGAGCGTACGGAGTTATTGGAAGATTCCGCTCCTCAACCGTGGTGAATCACCGGTGAAAGCGGAAGACCCGG
>CAYTGY010000147.1:0-8275 GCA_964437265.1 uncultured Spirochaetaceae bacterium
AAGAGCCAGGAAAAGGGGCTGGAACGCTCGGTGAGAAAATACAGGGCAACTGGATACACCACAACAACGAAGACGGCGCCCACCCCCACAATCACCCAGATCAACTGCATGAACAGCCGCAGATCAGTCACCGAGCGCACGTCCACCACCCACAGCGTCACCACAACCACCAGTCCTACTGCCAGGACATCAACAACAAGCGCGTTCAGCCGGTAGAAGACCGAGGAACCACTCTCACAGAGCTCAGCAATGGGGCCCCCACCGGAGTTCTCATCCGTGAGAATCAAACCCAGGATCAAGCCCAGGGCGTACAGCGGAAGCAGGAAGCCGCCGTTGGAAGCAAAGACGGCAAAGAGGTTCCGCGGAAAGACTGATTGAAGCAGCTCCGGGACGGTGGGAACCGAAGGTACCAGCGCCTCCTGGTAGATGGGCGGAATCCGCTGCGGTGAGAGCACCAGCATCGTCAGTGTGCCTACAACCACCAGCAGCACGGTGGTGGCTGCCGCCAGCGCCACCATCTTCACCAGCACAAAGCCGGTTCGCTGCTCCGCGTGAAGCTCGCGGAGCCCGGCAACAACCCCAAAGAAGACCATTGGAAAGAGCGCGTACCGCCCAATGTTGACAACAATCCGGGTGATGACGCGGAGGACTGACGCTGAGTCGCCTCCGGCGAGGGGAACCAGAATCCCCACCCCAAGTCCAATGATGACGCCCACAAGCAGCCGGATCCACAGCTTCATGGCGAGGAGCGTATCTGAGTGCGGACGCGCCGTCAACGACGCCGGAAGAGGCCGCCACGGGAGGGATAGCGGATCCAACGGCCGTTGTTCTTTGGCGACGCCGGTTCGGCAAGGCCGTCAATCACAAAGCGCGAGATCTCCTCTGGATCGTCGCCGGTAGCGTAGAATCCCCGGATGGAAAGCGGTTCGTTCTGGTAGTAGGTAAAGATTGCCTCCGCCACGGAAACAAAGCTTCCGGAGGCGGCCGCCTCCACCGGTGACCGCGACTCGTCCTCGTTGTCCCAGATAACCATGGCCAGCGTCCCGCGGCCCTGGCGGGTGAAGCAGGATAGGATCTCCCGGATCATGAACAGATATCCCTTCACTTCGGCATCCACGCGATCCTCAATGCGCACCACGGAGGCCTCATGGAAGGGCGAGGTGTCCCGCGACGGCGCATAGACCACCACCGCGGTGTCCAGGCTATGAAAGAGATTGACCGCATGTAGCACCGCGGACCGCGCCGAAAGTGCGGACCGTCGATTCCAGTTGGTGATGTGTGCCGAATCAGCGATGGGGTCTGAGAGCTCGCCGTGGCCGCTGCGGGTGATTACGATATTCGCCTGCAGATCGAGGGCTCGTTCAGCGATCGACTCGAGCAACACCGCCGGTTTGCCGGTCACCAAGAGCCCGCCGTCCATGGTTGCTCATACTACCGGCGCCACATACGCCGGTCAAGCTTGCTGAGCCGGCAGAGGCTTCAGGCGTCGTTCCTGGCAAAGCTCACGTACCACGGCAGCCAGCGCCGTGCTCCCTCGCAGCCGCGAGATGGGTACTGGGAGCCGGTAGGACCAATTCTCCTCGTTCACCGTGCCGGGGACATTGATCCGCGCCGCGGCGTGTTCATCTGTCCATCCGCGGCGGACCAGCGCCAGGATATCCTGTACCTGCAGCACCACCATTCCAGACCCGGCACGCAAGATGGCGCGGGTAAGGGCAACCGCGGTCCGGTCGTCGTAGTGCTCGGGTGCGTGGTGACCCAGGCCCAGCGTCTGCCAGAACAGATCGCGCGCATCGTTCTCCTCCCACCAGCCGGCCAAAGTGGAGGTGTCATGCACCGACGGCGCACACACGGTGAGGAAGGGGTAGTCCGCCGGGGGGATGAACGGTTGGCCCTCCTCCTTCCATCGCCGGCTCCAGCGAGGGATTCGCAGCCCCATAATGCCAAGCTGCGACAAGACGCGGGGAACCGAGTCAGGAATCACGCCAAGGTCCTCCGCGCACGGGAGCATCTCCGTGCTCTCCGTCATGAACCGCAACAGATGCCGGCCATGCTCTTCCCACATCTCCTCCGACTCGTGCCGGGCGCGCGCTACCAGCTCCTCAAAGGCGGCCTTCTCGTGGTCCGCAAGCTGCCGGTAGCGCGAACACTCGCGGAAGAACCACGCCGGCGCAAACCGACCGTCGTGGGTGGTGATCAACGCCCGGTCACGGTACTGCTCGGCCAGCCAGGTGCGGTCGGCTTCCGGAAGCTCCGCGGTAAGCACGTCCCGCTCGCCGCGAATCTGCGAGCTGAACCGGTAGAGCGGCTCATTCGGGATCTGCTCCAACACCTCCGGAGCCAACGCCTCCAACGGCGTTTCCAGCGCTCCGCGTAGCTCATCCGTGCTGAGATGCGGCTCCGCCAACCAGCGTACGCGCCCCTCGTCAAATCCGGCGTGCTGTAACTCCTCCACGGAGAGCGTGCGCGACGGCACAAACCATCCCAACGTTCCGGTGGCATCGTCCTTGGGGATTGACCAGACGCGGAAGAAGCCCAGCACGTGGTCAATCCGGTATGCGTGGTAGAACTTCGCCGCCTGCGCCAACCGGTCCTTCCACCACCGGTAGTCACGGCGCGTCTGCTCATCCCAGTTGTAGATGGGAAGGTCCCAGTTCTGTCCCAACCGGCTGAACATGTCCGGCGGCGCGCCGGCGCGAAGCTCCGGAATGAAGATCGCGGGCCGTGCCCACACATCCGCGCTGTGCTCGGTAATCAGGATGGGGATATCACCCTTGAGCTTCACCCCCAGCTCAGCCACCCGGCGCGCGGCGGTTAGAAACTGCTGCTCCACCCGGAACTGTACCCAGGCGTAGTAGCGGAACGGCTGGTCGTCCGCGGTAACGGACCTGCGGTAATCAGCGTACTCACGGATCCACGGGGATGCGTCGGCCCACTCGGTGAGCGCGGCATCGTGGGCAATCTCTTGGGCGCGGGCGTCATAGATGGCCCGCAACAGCCGCTCCTTGGCTGCCGCCACCTCCCAGTAGAACACGCGTCGCTCGCGTTCCGCGTGATCGCGAAGCCGCCCTACCGTCTGCGTGATCTCCGCGCGAAGCTCCGCGGGGAGATCCGGCATCTCCGGAAGGTCCGCAATCCGGAGATACACCGGATGCAGTGCATAAGCGGAGCGAGCGCTATAGGGTGACGAATTGTCACCGGTGTCGTTGACCGGCAAAACCTGAATCAGATCAAGGTTGCAGTCAACGCACCATTCGGCAAGCTCAGGCAGATCCGAAAACTCGCCGATGCCCTCACTACGCTCGGTGTGCAGCGCGCTGACGGGAACCAGAACGCCCGTCATGAAGTGCGTTATTGGGCCAAAATCCATGGTGACTCCAGCATAGAACGCGGTTGAGCTTTGTCATAGCCCCATCTAGAATCCGAGCGCGCAGCCGTCTCCCCGTGGATCGCTGCCGGCCCAAACCGCCTGGACGTGCTCGGCGGGGGCGCCCGTTGTCGCCCCCCCGGGGCCGGAGGCGTCCACCAGCACCTGCCCCAGACCAAACGCCGCACGCTGCGCGCCGTCCACAAGTTCCAGGCGGTGACCGCGTGTGCGGAGCCCATCGACCAGCGTCTCATCCATGCCGGCCTCCACCAGCAGCTTGCCGTCCGGCTCACCGTTTTCCAGCTGGAAGCGATGCCGGTCAAGCGCGCTCTGCGGATCAAGACGGTCTTCCAGCAGCGAGCTCGCTACCTGCAGATGCCCTTGCGGCTGCATCATTCCGCCCATCACGCCGAAGACCGCGTGAAGTGCAGGCTCCTGCCTAGAGCCGCACGTAATCATCCCGGGGATGATGGTGTGGTACGGGCGCTTTCCAGGCGCCGGCGCGTTGGGATGATCCGGGTCGAGCACAAAGCCGCGTCCGCGGTTCTGGAGGCTAAACCCGCACCCGCGTGGAACAATGCCGGTGCCAAATCCCATATAGTTGCTGTTGATGAAGGAGCAGGCGTTTCCCTCCGCATCCCGGACGGCAAAGTAGACGGTGTCCGTCCCGGTGGATTGCGGAGAGCCGGGGTGAACGTCTTCCAGCCGCCGCTTCAGGTCTATGCAGGCTGCGCGCCGGCTGAGGTACTCTTGTGAAAGAAACGCCTCCGGCGGCTGGGACATCCACTCGGGGTCCGCCAGGTAGCGAGAGGTATCCGCAAAGGCAAGCCGCATTGCCTCAACCTGGGCATGCAGCCGCTCCTCAGGCGTTGTGGCCCCCGCCCGCTCGTAGATGCCCAGGGCGATGAGCGCGGCCAGCCCATGCCCGTTGGGCGGGCACTCCCACACACGATGGCCGGCGAAGGGTAGCGAGAGCGGGGTCACCGGCTCGCTCTTGTGTGCGGCCAGATCATCCCGGCTCATCACTCCACCCTCGCGCTCCAGCACCGCCACAATCCGCTCCGCAATCCAGCCGTGGTAGAACGGGTTTGCACCGTCGGAGGCGAACGCCGCAAGGACCTCCGCCAGAGCGGGGTTGCGAAAAAGCTCGCCGGCACGCGGGGCGCGGAAGGCGGCGTCACCGGCGCTCCCGGCACCTGCCGGATCGCGGACCATCAGCTCCGCCCCGTGCTCGTGGTGCCGCAACTGCCGCTCCGCGCCCGCCGCCCACCAGCGCGCGGTGGCCGGCGCCACGGGAAATCCCTGCGCGGCGGCGGATAGCGCCGGCGCCACTACCTGGCTCCTGGAGAGGCGCCCGAACCGGTCAAGGAGGTCCTGCCACGCCGCGGCGGCGCCGGGGACCGTTACGGTGTAGGGGTGATAGTTGGGCAGCTGCCCGTTCACTGCGGCCGCGCGCGCGGTCTCCAGGGTCAACGCAGCGGGGGCGCGGCCGGAGCCGTTGAGCGCGGCAACGCTACGCGCACGAGCATCCCAGTAGAGCCAGAACGCGTCACCACCCAACCCGGTTGAACACGGCTGGGCTACCTGTAGCATGGCGGCCACCGCAACCGCGGCGTCCGCGGCGCCGCCGCCGTGCCGGAGGATGTGAATACCGGCCTCCGTGGCCAACGGCTGGCTGGTAGCCACGGCGGCGCGTGCGGCAATGACCGGAGAGCGTCGGCTTACAAAACGCTCGTTGAGATCCAGGTTGAACGCTGCGTTCATCGACCCGCCTCCTCCGCCTGCACAGCCAACCGCTTCACGAAGGGTGAGTCCTTGAGCACGCCGGCAACCAGGAGCTGCCACGGATGGTAGAAAACCAGCGGCAGCAGCGCGACGCCCAGCACCTCCTGACCGGCAAAGTAGACGGACAGCAGGGGGGCGCCCAACGCCAAGGTCTTTTGCGGCGCCACGAACAGCGCGGTAATCTGGTCCGCCGGGCGCAGCTTGAGCAGCCGAGAGGCGCCAATGGTGAGCCCCACCAGGATCAGGTGGCTCAGCGCCAGGTAGACAAACGGCCACGGAAGCTGCGGGAGGAAGGAGAGGAACTCAGGATTCGAGGCTGTCTGGGCCATGGCAAAGAGCACAATCAGGAGGATGAGCGCGTTGCTCGCCGTGCTGAGCGCGCGCTTGGCGTGATCCACCCACGTCTTGAGCCGGACCCGCGCAATCTGGCCGGCAACAATTGGCAGGAGCATCTTCACCGCCAGGTCCGTGAGCGTTGAGATCAGGTGGCCGGGCGGCAATCCTTGGCCGCTTCCCTGCAGCAGCACGGAGAGGAGCACGGGGGAGATGACGATTCCAAGCGTATTGGCCAATGCGGCGTTGAAGATGGCGGCCACCGCGTTGCCGCTGGTGCTCTGCGTGAAAACGATGCAGCTACTGACCGTGGTGGGAAGGACCGCCAGTGCGTAGATCCCCACCAGAAGCCTGCCGTCAAGCGCCTGGGAAAAGAAGAGCGCGGCGCTGAGAAAGAACACCGGTGTCAGCACAAAGATGAACAGCTGCAGGAACAGATGCAGGCGTGGCGTGGTGAGCCCAACGCCAATCTGGTCCGTGGGCAGCTTCAGTCCGGTGATCAGGAAGAGCACCACCACAATAATGGTGGTGGTGACGCCGCCGGGATTGAGAGAAAGGAGCCGCGCCGGCAGCAGAAAGCCAAGCACAGGCGCAAGCACAATACCAATGAGAAACCAGTTTCGTCGCAGCCGGCTCATGGCTACAGGTATACTACGGAAGGTCGTGACTATGGAACTTCGGGTTCGCATAGTGTAGGATCGCGCCGTGCCCCGGTCCATCATCGCGCTACTGCCGGTCATGCTTCTTGTTGTTAATATCGCCGCTGTCTCTGCCACGGAGCCGGTGCACCTCACTCGCTACCTGGTGGATCGGCAGCGCCTGCTCTGGGTGAGCGAGGACGGAGGGTCTCACTGGGAGCCTGCCGCCACGGCGTTGTCCGCCGCCGTGGGTGTGGAGCATGCGCCGCGGATCACCGCAATCGCCACGGTGGACAATGATGCGGCGGAGCTGTTGGTGGCCGTAGGAGCACAGCTCTTCCGGTCCGTGGATCACGCGCGCACCTTCACGGAGGTGGATCTTTCAGCGGTGATCAACCCGGCCACCTACGTGACCGCCATTGCCGTGGATCCGCAGGACCACGGGCACATGGTGGTGGGAACCTCATATGACGGCATCTACCATTCGCGCGACGGCGGTGCAACGTGGCGCGACCTCTCAATCATCCACCCGCTGCGTCCGTTGCACCTGGGCGGCGGTTTCCTGGAAGAGATCGCCGGGCTTCGGTTCCTGGATGAGCCGGACTGGGTGGTGGTGACCCTTGGATTTGGGATGGGTACCTACCGGGTCCATGTCGATGCAGGCACGGTACAGCGTATTCCGCCGGGCCCGGCAAACCCGGATCCCATGAGCCGCTTTCCGCATACCGGTATCCACGCCGGCGGCACGCGTGTGGCGGCTGCCGTGGGTCCCGCGGCGCTCCCGGAAGCGGATCCCGCCGCAACGGCAACCGTCTCCGCGTTCGGACGGTGGGGTGCGGCGGACCGGCCGGAGCCGCCGCTCAGCGGGGAGGAGATAGCGCGGCACCGGCGGGCCTCAGACAAACGCGGCATCTACCTCTCACCGTACCGGGCGGCGGAGCTGGACACCTACCTTGCGTACCTCGACCAGAGATCACTCAACAGCATTGTTGTTGACTTCAAAGATGACCACGGGCGGCTGACCTATGACTCAGCGTTGGCGTTGCCGGCGGAGATTGGCGCCGTTGAGCCCATCTTTGACGCGGCGGAGCTCATCCGCGTCGCGCATGAGGCGGACATCTACGTCATTGCCCGGGTGGTGGTGTTCAAGGATCGCAAGCTCTACGCCTACAACCATCACCAGTACGCGCTCTGGGACGGGGTGGCCAACCGCCCGTGGGGCGTCTTCCGTCGGGTGGTGCCGCCGGCGCCCGAGGAGGATGCCGCTGCCGCGCCGGAGCCGTACTATGTGCAGGTGGAACACTGGGTTGACCCGCATGCGCCGGCGGTATGGGAGTACAACGTAGCCATCGCCCGGGAGCTGGTTGCGCTTGGTGTTGATGAGATCCAGTTCGACTACATCCGCTTTCCCTCAGACGGCGACACCTCAACCATTGTGGCGCGGCATGCTGAGCAGGGCCGTGACCGGGTGGACGCGCTGGAAAGCTTTCTGTCAGCGGCGCGTGCGGCAATCCCGGTGCCCATCAGCATTGATGTGTTCGGCTTCAACGGGTGGTCGCGGATGAGCTACCTGGGTCAGGATCTCTCAGTAATGGCACGCCATGTTGACGTGATCTGCCCCATGTACTACCCGTCGCACTTTGCCCGAGCGTTCCTACCGTGGTTTGGGTACCTTGACCGCGCGGAGTACATCTACCGGGAGGGAACGCGGCGGGCGCTCAAGATCGCCGAATCGCACGCGGTAATTCGTCCCTATGTCCAGGCGTTCTTGATTGGCCCGGAGGTCGTCTATGACGAGCCCGCCTACCTGCGCTATATGGATCTCCAGCTAACGGGCGTTGCCGCGGGACCGGCGGACGGGTTCACGCTGTGGAATGCGAGCGGGCGCTACTACATGTACCCGTGACCGTGGTAGGATGCGTGCCTTGAGATGAACACAGCTGATTGGGCCAACAACGTCATTACCGCGGTGGAGTCGGTCTTCTTTGGCAAGCGGCAGGTGGTTGAAAAGATGCTGGTGGCGCTGCTCTGCAGGGGCCACGTGCTGCTGGAAGACGTGCCCGGGGTGGGCAAAACCATCCTGGCGCGCGCGCTCTCCGCCGCGGTGAGCGGCAGGTTCAGTCGTATCCAGTGTACACCGGACCTGCTGCCC